>JAGVVH010000058.1 GCA_019135895.1 Bacteroidota bacterium
AATATTCTTGAATTTGAAACGCACTTTAAAAAATGCAGGAAAATAAAATTGCTTGAAAACTTTCGCTCTCATGTAACCATTATTGAACATTACAATGCATTCATGCAGCAGATTGACTGGACAAATCCGAAAGGGAATGTTCCGTTTAGATACCCTGATAAAGAAGTTATCCCTGCAAAATCCACAATTTCACCAGATTATCCGGCTGTGTTTTGTATTTGGACAGATACACCCAGAGCCGAAGCCGAACGTTTTGCCGATATGGTGGAATATCTGCTTAAAAACAAAATCATAAACGACCTCAGTGATGTTGCTTTGTTATTGCGAAGTGTAAAATTAGAATACAGCGAGCCATTCATTACCGCGCTAAACAATAAAAACATAAAAGCATTTTGTCCGAGGGCTAAAGCATATTTTGAAAATGAAGAGATTAAACTTTTAATTGCCTGTTATGCATTGATATTTGAATTTGTCGGGGGAGACCTTGATAATTACCCACACAAGGAAATTATAAACGAAGGAATACAGCTTCTGGGAAAATATGTTTCAAGACCTTTGGGAGCATATATCCGGCTGATGAATGAAAAAATAAATGCCTTGAAAGACAAAGAAAGCCTTGACGAACTCCCATCCGATATCCCTTATCAACTGTTTGCTTATGCTCCATTCAGCGATTATCTGAAAGATGAAAATGCTGCTCGAAATCTATCGCAGTTTTCTTCTCTTATCAATTCATTCATGACGTATTATCATATTCCGCTCATCAGTGCAAAAAATAAGATGGCTCTTAAATACCGTCTTTTCAATAGCTTTTTCAATTTGCTTTTTAATACCGGACAAAATGAGTATGAAGATGAGAACAGCCCCATACCAAAAGGTTATGTTCAAATCATGACTATTCATCAGTCAAAGGGACTTGAATTTCCAGTGGTAGTGGTTAGTTCTTTAGATAAGCAGTATAGCGTGAATAAGCAAATCAATCGTTTTTTATCGCCCTTTTATACAAGAGCCGTATTTGAACCGGAAGATCGTATTACTCAATTTGACCATGCACGCCTGTTTTATGTTGCCTTCTCAAGACCTCAAAAAATATTGGTGCTGTCGACCAGCGGTGAACCGAAAGATATTTTTGATTCAATATGGGAAGGGCTTGACCAATGGCCTCATGTTAAAAAGGAAACCCTGAAAGCCCAGCGTTTCCATTCAAAAGATCCCTATGTTCCTAAAAAATCATTATCACTCACTTCACATATCAACATTTACGAAACCTGTCCTAGGCAATATTTGTTTTACAAGGAATATGAATTTACACCGAGCCGTTCCGGGCAGTTGTTGTTCGGAACATTAGTGCATCAAACTATCGAAGACCTTCATCGGAGAATTCTGGATGGTGAAAAAGCGAATGAGAAAATAATTTCCGAAGATTTTGAAAATAATTATAAAGGACTTCTTGCCAATGGTTATCGCCCTCTTGGTATCTTGCCAAAACAAGGGGCATTGCGGCATTGCCTGAATTATTTCCAGAACAATAAAGATTTACTTAACAGAGTAATTGAAACCGAAATTGATGTGTCTTATGAAAAAGACGACTACATTATTAATGGCAAGGTTGACCTTTTATTAGGGAAAGATGAAAAGCTAGAAGTGTTGGATTTTAAAAGCCAGCCTCGCCCTGTGAAGAATGACACTGTTTTGGAAAAATATCGCTACCAGCTTCATGTGTACGCACATATTCTAAAAGAACGCTATCAGAAAGACCCCGAAAGATTGTACATTTACTGGACTGCCGAAGATGATCGCAAGGATGCCCTGATGGAAATAAACTATGATCAAAAATTAGTCGAGGCAGCCGGGAAACATTTTGATTCTGTTGCAAAATGTATCATTAAAAAAGATTTTGAGATTAAAACCAAACCAGATAAAACAAAGATTTGTAAAGAATGTGATTTTAAACATTTTTGCCGGATTACAGTATGAGCAGACTCAAAATATTTATCAGCAGTGTGCAGTCAGAATTTGCATCAGAAAGGCAAATGCTTTTTAATTATATTACATCCGACCCCTTGCTGGGACAGTTTTTTGAGGTTTTTTTATTTGAGAACCTGCCTGCAAAAGATAAAAGCGCAACGGAAGCATACCTTGATGAGGTCCGGCAATCAGATATCTATCTTGGCATTTTCGGGAAAGAATATGGTTTTGAAGACAGGGAAGGGATTTCTCCGACTGAACATGAATATGACCTCGCAAGCAGTGAACGCAAAACCCGGCTGATTTTTATCAGCAACCATAAAACCGAAGAACGGCATCCTAAAGAACATAGTCTTATAAAAAAGGCTGAAAATGCTGTGGTCAGAAAAATGTTTTCTGACGCCAGTGAGCTTAAAACAGCCATATATTCTGCGCTTATTACATTACTGAAAGAAAAAGAATTCATACGTACAGGTCCGTTTGATGCCTCCATTTGCAAAGAAGCTGTAATTAACGATATTGATAACGAGCGTATAAAATGGTTTGTGGAAGCTGCACGAAGAAAAAGAGGATTTCCTTTGTCGTCAGATGAACATATTGAAAAGATTCTTACGCATTTACATTTGATTAAGAACGGAAAACTTACCAATGCGGCCATCCTGCTATTTGGAAAAAATCCACAACGATTCTTTATTTCTTCAGAAATACGATGTGCCCTTTTTCACGGTAATGAAATACAGAAACCCATACCATCCTACCAAGTGTATAAAGGAGACGTGTTTCAACTGGTGGATCAGGCGATTGATTTTGTGCTTTCACGTATTGATGTGTATGTAGGTGATAGAAGTCAGTCTGTGGATGTAGACGTGAAATATGAAATTCCGCGGATGGCGGTAACCGAAGCTATTGTAAATGCCGTTGCCCACCGTGATTATACCAGCACGGGCTCAGTGCAGGTGATGATTTTCAGAAACCGGATAGAAATTCGGAATCCCGGACGCCTGCCTCATCAACTAACACTGGCTGACCTGAAGAAAGACCATGAATCCTTCCCAGCCAATCCGCTTATAGCCGAACCGCTTTTTTATGCCGGCTACATAGAGCGCCTGGGCACCGGTATTCCAGATATGGTGAAAAACTGTATCGGAGCAGGGTTGAAAGAACCGGAGTTTATGCAGGAAACCTCCTTTAGGGCTATTCTATGGAGGAAAACAAGGGTTGTTGACCAAGTAACCGACCAAGTAACCGACCAAGTAACCGACCAAGTTCAGAGACTGATTATCGTGATGAATAAAGAGCTCACAAGACAGGAATTAATGCAAATACTCGAAATGAAGCACAATCAAACATTCCGGGAAAATTATATTAATCCGGCACTTGGGCGGCAGTTAATTGAAATGACAATCCCTGACAATCGCAATGACCCGAACCAGAAATACCGCCTCACGGCAAAGGGCAAACAATTACAGAAACAATTAAAAGAGAAAAAATAATATCATGAGCAAAATCGATATCAAAAAAACCGAACTCGTTTGGCGTGGAAAATATGATGATGAAGGCAAGTTAGTGCCGGTTGAAAAACCTGGTCCCTTTCCTTTTCAGATAGTGGAAAGCATTAACGACCCGCGGGTTGAAAAAGGCGACGAAGTTCCAAAGCAAACCACTCTGTTTGATACATGGAAAGGAGATGAGGGAAACACCTTTGAAGACGGCTGGAAAAACAAACTCATTTGGGGAGACAA
>JAGVVH010000032.1 GCA_019135895.1 Bacteroidota bacterium
GTATCAAAAAATACTGCATAAATGAAGTTGAAGCACGTGAAAAAGATTTGTCGTTTTTAGACCTTTCTGAAAAAATTCTAATTGGAGATGTTCCGGTTTATAATGGATTTATAAATTTTTCCGCAAGGGAAATTGAAAATTTCAGAAAAGAACTCTCTTTGGCAATGTCTCTTGATGATATCCTCTTCGTTCAGAATTACTTTAAAAACACTGAGAAAAGAAATCCCACTGAGACAGAAATAAAAATGCTGGACACTTATTGGAGTGACCATTGTAGACACACAACTTTTGAAACAGAATTAGAAAATATTACTTTTACTCCTTCTGCTTTCAATAATCAATTACAAGAGGCTTTCTATCAATACATACAGCTGAGAAATAATGTTCACGGAGGCAAAAAACCTTTATCACTTATGGACATGGCTACCATTTGTGGAAAAAATGAACGCAAACAGGGGAATTTGGAGGATTTGGAAATTTCTGACGAAATTAATGCCTGTAGTATTTATATTGATGTCGACGTTGATGAAAAAATCGAAAAATGGTTGCTGATGTTTAAGAATGAAACTCATAATCATCCCACTGAAATAGAACCTTTTGGAGGAGCTTCAACCTGTATCGGGGGAGCAATACGCGATCCTCTTAGTGGCAGAAGTTATGTTTATCAGGCTATGCGTGTTACAGGAGCCGCCAATATCACTGAATCGATTGATAAAACTATAGAAGGGAAACTACCTCAACGTGTAATTTCCAAAAAAGCAGCATTAGGGTATTCTTCCTATGGCAACCAAATCGGGCTGGCAACCACTCATGTAAGAGAGATATATCATGATGGTTATAAAGCTAAAAGAATGGAGGTAGGTGCCGTTATTGGTGCAGCCCCTGCCAGCTCAGTCAAACGGGAAAAACCTCTTCCAGGAGATATCATCATTATGTTCGGTGGCAGAACCGGTCGTGACGGTATTGGAGGTGCAACCGGCTCTTCAAAAGAACATAATGAGAGTTCCCTCGAAATTTGTACTGCTGAAGTTCAAAAAGGAAATGCCCCCGAAGAACGTAAAATCCAGCACCTTTTTCGAAATCCGGAAGTAACCTCCCTCATTAAAAGATCAAATGATTTTGGTGCCGGAGGAGTAAGTGTTGCTATTGGAGAACTTGCAGATGGGCTTATAATTAATCTTGACGCAGTCCCTACTAAATACAAAGGACTAAATGGCACTGAGATTGCAATTAGCGAATCTCAGGAAAGAATGAGTGTGGTTGTTGCTCCGGAAAATAAAGATAAGTTTTTTGAATATTGCCAAAAAGAGAATATTGAAGCTACTGTCATTGCAAAGGTAACCGATGACAAACGACTAAGAATGACCTGGAAAGGAACCGATATTGTAAATCTTTCAAGAGATTTCATCAATACAAACGGGATACGACAGAAGGTTAACGTCACTGTCAATCCAATTCCTGATAATATTCTTGAACCTCTCGTTGTAAAAGGTGATTTATTGGAAGAAAAAATCTGTAACAGACTTAGTGACTTAAATGTGGCCTCTCAAAAGGGCATGATTGAAATGTTTGATTCTACAATCGGGGCATCCACAATTCTTATGCCTTTCGGAGGCAAGTTTCAACTTACCGAAACACAGGCAAGCGTTCAAAAATTACCCGTTCTTCATGGAGACACAAATACCGCAAGCATCATGACTTTCGGCTTTAATCCATTTATTTCAACAAAATCTCCTTTCCATGGAGCTATTTATGCCATATTAGAATCTATTTCAAAAGTAGTAGCTGTCGGTGGAGATTATAAAAAAATCCGTTTCACTTTTCAGGAATATTTTGAGAAATTAGGGAATGACGAAACAAAATGGGGAAAACCTTTTGCTGCCCTTCTGGGTGCAATATTCATGCAAAATGAATTTCATCTCCCTGCTATTGGCGGAAAAGATTCTATGAGTGGGACTTTTAAAAACCTCAATGTACCTCCCACTTTGATTTCTTTTGCTGTAACGACTGCAAATGCTTTGGATATTATCTCTCCGGAATTTAAAAAAACAGAAAATTATATTTACCTTATAAAGCATAATCCAACTTATTTCAAGCCTAATACACAACAACTTATTGCTAATTTTGATTTTATTCATAAAAAAATAAAAGATAAGACCATCATTTCAGCTTTTACTATTGAATTTGGAGGATTGATTGAAGCTTTGACAAAAATGAGCTGGGGTAATAATCTCGGATTTGATATTCAAACAAATGAATCTCTGTTCGATTATGGATACGGTAGTTTTGTCGTTGAATCCACTGAAAAATTAGATTCTGAAAATGCGATTCTTTTGGGAAAAGTGTCTGAAAAGTTCATTATCAACAGTGAAATTATTAATAAAGAAAAATGTCTTAATGCCTGGAGAAATAAATTTGAAGCTATCTATCCAGAAAATAAAAATAGTAATTTTAATATTCCGAACATTCCGACTCAAAAAGTCACTTCAGATTCACAAATTAAATGTTTAGAGAAAATTGACAAAGTCGAAGTATTAATTCCTGTCTTTCCCGGAACAAACTGTGATTATGACACAGCCAGGGCTTTTGAAGATGCAGGTGCCAACACAACAATTTTTGTTTTTCGGAATCTGAATGAAAAAGAAATAAATGAATCCATTGATGAAATGGCTCAGCTGATAGACAGAAGTCATATTTTAGCACTTAGCGGGGGATTCAGCTTGGGAGATGAACCTGACGGAAGCGGAAAATTTATCGCAAATGTCCTGAATAATGCTATCATTAAAGCAGCTATCGAACGTTTACTTGCAAAAAACCACCTGATTGTAGGAATTTGTAATGGATTTCAGGCATTGGTAAAATCAGGGTTACTCCCTTATGGAACAATTGGTGATGTAACTCAGAACTCCCCTACCCTTACCCGAAACGATATCAACCGACATGTTTCACATATTACCAAAACAGTTGTGAATTCTACAAATTCGCCATGGCTCACCTCTTTTAAGATTGGGGAGATCCATCAGATCGCTATTAGCCATGGAGAAGGAAAATTTGTTGTTGATAAAGAATTGGCAGAAGAACTTTTTCATAATGGACAAGTAGCTTTTCAATATTGTGACTTTGAAGGGAATCCGTCAATGGATAAAAACCACAATCCTAACGGTTCATACTATGCCATTGAAGGAATAGTTTCTAAATGTGGAAAAATTCTTGGAAAAATGGGGCATAGCGAAAGAAAAGGAGAAAATCTTTATAAAAATATTACAGGGAATAAAGTACAAGATATTTTTACGAATGCAGTTAATTATTTGACTAATAAAAAAATATAATAAAAAGATGATGTTTTATTTCTTTGCAAACAAAAATATGGGCATTAATTAATTTAGCTTAGAATGGAAAAACGAGATTTTTTATTTGACGGAAAAGCAAAGCAATTATACACTTCTGATGATCCCGACATGGTCATAATCTTATACAAGGATGATGCTTCAGCATACAATGGTGTCAAAAGAAAATCCATTCATAATAAAGGAGTTTTTAATAACCGAATAACAGAAATTATTTATCAAAAACTGGAAAATGAAGGAATCAAAACTCACTTTATCAAACGCTTGGATGATCGGAATCAGCTTTGCAAAAAAGTAAAGGTGATTCCAATTGAATTTATTGTACGTAATGTAGTTGCAGGAACACTCGCCCGTCGGCTTGACCTTGAAGAAGGCACTTTACTGGGAAATACCATCTACGAAATTTGCTACAAAAATGATGAACTCAGAGATCCATTCATTAATGATACTCATGCTCTTGCATTAGGACTTGTAAATGAAGAAGAATTAAAGGTTCTTTATAAATTAACAGCCCGAATAAATGATTTATTAATTGAGATGTTTGACAGAATTGGCATCACAGTGGTTGATTTTAAAGTAGAATATGGCCGTGATAAAGATGGGAATATTCTGCTTGCAGATGAAATTTCACCTGATACTGCCCGTTTTTGGGACAAAAAAACAAATTACAAATTAGATAAAGACAGATTCAGGAGAGATTTGGGAAATATTGAAGAAGCTTATAAGGAGGTTTTAGATCGGCTTGAAAAAGAATAATATCAACAGTTATGAAAAAAATACAATATTTTCCGGGAAATATCAATGAAGAGTGTGGTGTTTTTGGCGTTTTTAATTGTGAAAATGCTGCCGATTTAACCTATTATGGACTCCATGCTTTGCAGCATCGTGGACAGGAAGGGTGTGGCATTGCAACCACATGCGGAATGGAAATGTATCGTGAACGTGGGGAAGGACTGGTTACAGAAATTTTTTCAGAAAAAAAGCTCTCCAATTTGAAAGGCAATTGCGCCATCGGACATGTTCGTTATTCCACTGCCGGTGGTGGTGGTATTGATAACGTTCAACCTTTTCTGTTTCGCCATCATACCGGCGATTTTGCTCTTTGTCATAACGGCAATATTGTAAATTCAAGAGGTTTAAAAGACATGCTTGAATCTCAAGGCTCCATTTTTCAATCTACTTCTGATACCGAAATTTTAGCCCATCTCATTAAAATGGACCTCAGAAAAGACCGTTTGGCTGTTCTGATGGAAGCATTAACTATGATTGAAGGAGCTTATGCCTTTTTGCTGATGACAAAAACTAAACTATATATTTGTCGCGATAAAAACGGATTACGCCCCCTATCTCTGGGAAAACTGAACGGAGGATATGTAATTTCCAGCGAAACATGCGCAATGGAAGCTATCGGAGCTACTTTTATAAGAGATATTCAACCTGCAGAACTTGTGCTCCTTGAACAAGGTGAAGAAATGAAATCTTACATTTTTTCCGGAGATATTTCACATAAAATGTGTTCTATGGAATTGGTTTATTTTGCACGCCCTGACAGCGACATTGAAGGGGTGAATGTTCATACTTTTCGCAAAAATTGTGGCAAAATTCTTGCAAAAAAATATCCTGTTGATGCAGACATTGTTATTGGAGTTCCTGATTCGTCAACTTCTGCCGCAATAGGTTATGCTGAAGAAAGTGGAATTCCATATGAAATGGGACTTATTAAAAACAAATATGTGGGAAGAACCTTTATTCAGCCCTCACAGGAACTGCGCGAAAAGGGAGTTCGTCTTAAACTAAGTCCTGTTAGATCTTTGGTAAATGAGAAAAAGGTAATTCTTATTGACGATTCAATTGTGAGGGGAACTACTTCCAAAAGAATTGTCAAAATGTTGCGAGAAGCCGGTGCATCTGAAATACATGTTCGGATTGGCTGTCCTCCTATGCGTCATCCTTGTTTCTACGGAATGGATACCTCTACCTATGCAGAATTAGTCAGTGCAACTCAAAGCATTGACGAAGTGTGCAAAATTATCGGGGCTGATTCTCTCTGTTTTTTGAGTCAAGAAGATTTGCTCATGGCCGGAAATAGAACCGATCTTTGCTTCGCCTGCTATGACGGGAATTATCCAACTCATCTCTATCAAACTAAAAAAGAGCTGAATATTGAAAGAAAATTTTAGTTAATCTAACTACATTTTTTTCGTTTGGACTTTCCGACTTCACAGTTGTGCTTTACGTGACAGTCGCCAAGGAAACACAATAAATGAATTTTTTCTTTCGTATAAAACCCTATTCTAATAAAACTTTCCTTTTGGAAAACTAGTTTTACTTTACAATAAAAGAAAATTAAAAATAGTAGCTTGATTTTGATTAATAAAAGTTATTTTTGCGAAACCAAAATAAAATTATGAAATTTATCGGCGCACATGTCAGTGCATCAGGCGGAGTTGAAAATGCTCCCATCAATGCTCACCAAATCGAAGCTAATGCCTTTGCACTTTTTACAAAAAACCAAAGGCAGTGGATTTCCCCAAAACTAACAGAACAAAATAGAATCAGATTTAAAGAGAATTGTGATAAATTCGGATTTTTACCACAATTTATCCTACCCCACGATAGCTATCTAATCAATCTCGGACATCCGGAGCAGGAAGCATTAGAAAAATCAAGAGCTGCTTTTTTGGATGAGATGCAAAGATGTGAGTTTTTAGGATTAGAACTTCTTAACTTCCACCCTGGAAGTCATTTAAACCAAATATCAGTTGATGAATGCCTTGACAGAATTGCTGAAACCATTAATATTACACTGGATAAAACCAAGGGAGTCACAGCCGTTATTGAAAATACTGCCGGACAAGGTACAAATGTTGGATATATGTTTGAGCACCTGGCTCATATTATTGACAAAGTAGAAGATAAAAGTCGTGTTGGAGTCTGTCTGGACACTTGTCACTCCTACTCGGCAGGATATGATTTAAAGACCGAAAAAGGATATGCTGCCACATTTAAGGCATTTGATGATATTATCGGAGCACATTATTTAAAAGCAATCCATCTTAACGACACAAAAAAAACTTTTGCTAGTAAGGTTGACCGGCACGACAACATCGGAAAAGGATTTCTAAACATTGATTTTTTCAAGCGTTTCATGAAGGATCAACGTTT
The DNA here is from genome assembly GCA_019135895.1 of Bacteroidota bacterium. Classification (GTDB taxonomy): domain Bacteria; phylum Bacteroidota; class Bacteroidia; order Bacteroidales; family WCHB1-69; genus JAGVVH01. The sequence continues at coordinate 6,513 of JAGVVH010000032.1, forward strand.
TGATAATATCCCGATTATTTTGGAAACCCCTGATGAATCTCTATGGAAATCTGAAATAGAACTACTCCGGACTTTTGCTAGTTAAATGTTTGCAATCCAAATAATTAATCATTTAAAGTAAAAAAAAAGCAGCTGGCTGCAGTTGAATAAAAAAATTGTGTATTTTTGCAGCCAATTTTTTATTAATAAAGTTATTACATAATTAAAAGAAAGGAGCATTGAATATCGCGACCCAATTTACCAGGCCTTATCATCCAAGGGGTGGAGGACATCAGAAGAAAGAGGCAGCCCACAAAATCAATCAGTTCATTACTGCACCAATTATAAGGGTAGTGGGGGATGACATCGAACCAAAGATAGTAGCAATCAAAGATGCAATTGCATTAGCTGAACAGCTGGAACTAGACTTGGTAGAAATCTCGCCTCAGGCGAATCCTCCTGTATGCAAAATTATGGATTACCAAAAATTTCTTTATGAACAAAAGAAAAAACAGAAAGAAATCAAAGCCAAATCAGCAAAGGTAGTCATTAAAGAAATCCGACTCGGTCCCCAAACAGATGATCATGATTTTGAATTTAAATGCAATCATGCTATCAAATTTTTGAAAGAAGGGTGCAAAGTAAAGGTGGATGTATTTTTCAAAGGCAGATCAATAGTTTATAAAGATCAAGGGGAGCTTATTCTATTAAAATTTGCTCAAGCAGTTGAAGAATTTGGGAAACCTGAACAATTGCCCAAACTGGAGGGAAAAAGAATGATTATGGTTCTGAATCCCAAAAAATAGAAATTACATTAAACTCACAATATTAACCTTAAAATTACTTGGAAATGCCAACAATTAAGACAAAATCCGCTGCCAAAAAAAGATTTTCTTTGACCGGTACCGGAAAAGTAAAAAGACATCATGCTTATCACAGTCACATCCTTACGAAAAAATCTAAAAAAAGAAAACGTAACTTGGGATATGGCGTTGTAGCAGAGAAAGTCAACGAACGCACTATCAAACAAATGCTAGGGTGTTGCTAAATTAAAATTAATTATTAACTTTACCATCAGCACATTAAGAGTTTATAATCATTAAACCGCTGACGTAAAAAGAAAGGAGAACTTATGCCAAGATCAGTTAATCACGTTGCTTCAAGAGCAAGAAGAAAAAAGATTTTGAACCGTACCAAAGGGTACTTCGGAAAACGTAAAAACGTTTGGACCGTAGCTAAAAACACGTGGGAAAAAGGGCAACAATATGCTTACCGCGATAGAAAAGCTAAAAAAAGAACATTTAGAAGTTTGTGGATTACCCGTATCAATGCGGGCGTTCGCGAATATGGCATGTCATATTCAGTTTTTATGGGTATGTTAGGAAAGAAGGGCATTGAGCTTAATCGCAAAACCCTCGCCGACCTCGCAATGAATAATCCAAAGGCATTCAAAGCAATTGTTGATTTGGTAAAATAATCATCATAACAACGAAAGTCTATAATTAAAAAATTGAGTCTAATGTAATAAAGAAGAAAGTGTAATAATCACTTTCTTTTTTTTATATTTGCATCTAAACAAAATAATGCAACAAGTAATTCGTTACTCAAATTAACTGTCAATATTAATCAACAGTCATGAAGAAAATCCTACTTTTTTTCTTACCATTTATGAGTACCCTTTTTGTTTTCTCGCAGAAATCTGAAATTGGGGCTTTTGCCGGAACTTCATTCTATATTGGGGATTTGAATCCTACTACTCTTTTTGCCAATCCTCAGTTTTCCGGAGGGTTGATTTACAGATATAACTTCAATCCACGCTGGGCATTGAAAGCCAATATTATCTTTGCTAAAATCCAAGCTAGCGATGCAGAAAACAACAACGGTTATGAAAGGAATCTGAGTTTTCACTCTCCCATAACTGAAATTTCAGCTCAAGTGGAATTAAATTTTCTCAAACTTTATAATATTCCATCCAAAAATCATTTTGCCCCATACATATTTACCGGGATTTCTGTTTTTTCTTTCAATCCACAAGCTCAACTCAATGGAACAAATTATGATTTACAACATCTTGGGACCGAAGGGCAAGGTCTGGAAGGGGAGCCTGATTTCTATTCTCTAACGACAGTCGCTATTCCTTTCGGAATCGGAATTAAATTCAACATTGGTCGGTATATTTCTGTTGGGGCAGAATGGGGAATGCGATTCACTTTCACTGATTATTTGGATGATGTCAGCAAAAATTATTATGACAATCGTATACTGGCAGAAACTAGAGGTAACATAGTTGCAGCACTTGCAGACAGATCAGAAGTGATACATATTGCCGGGACAGGGCGGGGCAACTTTACGACCAACGATCTCTATTCATTTGCGGGGGCAACCATTACATTTAAAATTGGAAATGAAGACAAGAACTGTGATTTACATTATAAACCGAATTTTCACAAAAAGCTTGGGAAAAAGAGATAAAATATGATTAATCTTATCAATAAAATTAAGGAACAAGATGCAAAAAAATTGCCGGTTCATATTGCCATCATCATGGATGGTAATGGGCGATGGGCAAAAAATCAAGGAAAAGAGCGGTTTGTTGGTCATCAACAAGGTGTTGAATCTGTTCGGAGTGTAATTGAAGGAGCCGAAGAAGCCGGGATAAAATATCTCACGCTCTATACTTTTTCAACTGAGAACTGGAACCGTCCAAAGGAAGAAGTAGATGCCCTGATGTCATTGCTTGTAAAAGCAATCACTAATGAACTTCCAAATCTAATGAAAAACAAAGTTAGATTGCTGGCGATAGGAAACATTTTACAGTTACCTGAAGAATGTCAGATTGAGCTAAACAACGCAATAAATAAAACAAAAGAAAATTCAGGATTAAGTGTTGTTCTCGCATTGAGCTACAGTGCAAGATGGGAAATCACAGAGATGGTCAGAAAAGTAGCTGAATTAACACAAAATCAGCAGATTTCATTACACGAAATAACCGAAACAACCATTTCTCAGAATCTTACCACTGCAGATATTCCCGATCCGGATATTCTTATCAGAACAGGCGGGGAATTCAGAATCAGTAATTTTCTTTTATGGCAAATAGCTTACACGGAATTATTCTTTAGCCAAATTATGTGGCCTGATTTTGATAAGCAGAATCTATGGGAAGTAATCCTCAAATATATGACCCGCGAAAGACGATTCGGAAAAACCGGTGAACAAATCTCTACTAATTAATATTTTCTATATATTTGCAAACTAATTTTTTGAGCGACGATGTCGAATAAGTTTATAAGTCTTCTATTTGCTTTACTTTCATTAATACTTTGTAATATAGAAGTTTATAGTCAAGTGGTTATATCCTCGAAAGAGGATGGATCTCCTATAAGTATTGATTATAGTACACCGAAAAAGTATGAAATAGGAGGCATAACTTCATCAGGAAGTGCCAATTTTGACCAGCGACTTTTACTTTTCTCAGTTGGAGATGAAATTGAAATTCCTGGAGAAAAGATTTCAAAATCTATTAAACGACTTTGGGAAACCGGATTATACGAAAACATCAACATCTCTATCACTAAAATCTCCGGAAATGTTGTTTTTTTGGATATCTTCTTAGTAGAGAGAGCAAGGCTGGTTTCTTTTGGATTTAAGGGAACATCAAAAAATGAGGAAACTGAACTCAGGGAAAAAATAAAAATTTCTCAGGGGAATATTGTAAACGACAATATGAAACAAACCTCTATCAACCTAATTGAAGATTATTATGTTGAAAAAGGTTATTACAATTGTAAGGTTTCGGTTTCTGAAGAAAAAGATGCAAAAATTAGCAATGCTGTAAATCTGGTTTTTAATGTTGCCAAAAATAAGAAAGTTAAAATTGAAAATATAAAACTGATTGGGAATAATGCAGTTACCAAAGCTCATCTTGTCAGGGCTTTCAAAGAAACAAAAGAAAAATCCAGGTTTATGCCATTTTACAAGGCAGATACTGTGATAGCTTATATGTTTAGACATCCTGATTACTATCGTTCCAAGGATATTTTTGAACACCTGGGAGACTATTTTGCAGATCGCGTAAAATTCAGAATTTTTAAATCTTCAAAATTCATTGAAGATTCTTATGAAACTGATAAAGTAAACTTGATAAACAAGTACAATGAATTAGGATATAGAGATGCCTACATTGTCAGAGATTCAATATACATTAAAGGCAACAATATGAATATTGATATTGAAGTCGATGAAGGAAAAAAATTCTATTTTAGAGATATAACTTTTGTAGGGAACACCAAATATCCTTCAGAATTGCTAAAACAACTCCTCAATATAGGAAAAGGTGATGTATATAACCAAACCCGACTGATGCAAAACCTGACTATGAATGAAAACGGAAGTGATATCAGTTCCTTATACATGAATGATGGCTATCTCTTTTTTTATGCAAACCCGGTAGAAGTAATGATAGACAACGATTCCATTGATATTGAGATCCGAATAAGAGAAGGCAAGCAGGCAACATACAATAAAATCACTGTGCAGGGGAATTCGAAAACTAATGATAATGTGATATTACGAGAGGTCACCACGATTCCGGGGCAGCTATTTAACCGTGCCGATATCATTCGTACACAGCAGGTATTATTAGCATTGGGTTATTTTAATCAAGAAAAAATGGATGTTGTTCCTAAACCGAATGAAGCTGATGGAACAGTTGATATTGAATATGTTGTTGAAGAATCCTCCTCCGACCAGTTTGAATTATCGGCAGGATACGGAGCTACAGGTTTGGTCTTGAGTGCAGGTATTACATTTAACAACTTCTCCTTCAACAAAATATTTGACAAAGAAGCCTGGTCTCCAATTCCCTCAGGAAATGGACAAAGGCTTGCATTAAAAGTATCAGTAAGTTCAAAATGGTATCAATACTATACGCTATCATTTACGGAGCCATGGCTTGGAGGAAAAAAGCCAAACTCTCTCACTGCTGCAATTTATTATCAGGTTCAGTCAAACGGCTATCTCAAATCAGACGAGAGTTATGAAGGTATTGATATTCTGGGGTCTTCTGTAACATTTTCGAAAAAGCTCAAATGGCCTGATGACTATTTTCAAATGTCGCATACCATTTTGTATCAATATTACAAAGTAACCAATTATAGTGGATTATTTGCCTTTTCAAATGGATACTCCAATAACATCAGCTATATTTTCTCCATAGGTAGGAATTCTGTTAATGCTCCCATTTATCCCCGCGAGGGCTCAGAAATTCTTTTTTCTATGCAATTAACCCCTCCTTACTCTTTATTTTCAAATAAAGACTATTCGACTTTAAGTTCTCAGGAAAAATATAAATGGCTTGAATTCCATAAATGGAAATTCAACATATCCTGGTTTACAAAGATAGTGGAGAATCTAGTTCTTAATGTCAGAATGAAAACCGGATTTATGGGTATTTATAATAATAAGATAGGAGCTCCTCCATTTGAAAGGTTCTTTTTAGGTGGTGACGGGCTTTCCACCTATGCTCTTGATGGAAGAGAAGTCATTGGAATGAGGGGGTATGATGATAGTTCATTAACACCAACAGTAGACGGTACAGCAGTAGGAGGGACAATATTTAATAAATTCACTATGGAGTTACGCTATCCTATTTCTCTCAACCCAAGTGCCACTATCTACCTCCTTGCATTTGCAGAAGCTGGAAAATCATGGCTTGATAAAAGACAATACTCTCCTTTTAATCTTTATAAATCTGCAGGGGTAGGAATAAGAATTTATCTACCAATGTTTGGACTTCTTGGATTTGACTGGGGATACGGATTTGATGAAGTTCCCGGACAAGAAGGCGCAAATGGAAGTAGATTTCATATATCTATAAATCAATCAATAGATTAAAAATAAGATACAATAAAATATTATTAACAGGCGTTATAGAAAATTATAAAAAAATACAAATATGAAAAAGAATTTTTTATTAGTACTATTTATCAGCCTTTTAACCATACCTTTATTTGGGCAGAAATATGGTTATATTGATTCTGAATATATTCTTGGCAATTTACCTGATTACAAAGAAGCTCAGGCAGAATTGGACAGGGTTGCCGCAGAATGGCAAAAAGAGATTGAAGCTAAATTTAAAAGTATTGATTCCATGTACAAGAAATATGAAGTAGAATCAATTACCCTCCCTGAAAATTTAAAGAAAAATCGCGAAAATGCAATCATAAATGCTGAAAAACAGGCTAAAGATTTACAAAAAAAACGTTTTGGAAAAGATGGTGATTTATTTAAAAAACGTGAAGAATTGATTAAGCCGATTCAGGACAGAGTATTTACCGTTATTGATGAATATGCCAAAGAAAGGGGATATGCTTTTGTATTTGATGTAGCCGGATCTATGACTATCATTTATGCAGATCCAAAATGGGATCTTAATGAGGAAATCATGCAAAAATTAGGCATTTCGACTTCAACTGAAACCGAAAAAGAATAATAACATAAATCAAAAAATAAATATTTTATATGAAAAAAACAGTATTTCTAATTGCAGTTCTTTGCTGCATTTCATTCTTCTCCTTAAGTGCTCAGACCAACGGAAAATACGGCCACGTTAATTCAAGTGAAATTTTAAAAAGTATGCCGGGAGTTGACTCTATTTCTATTAAATTACAGGCATTTCAAAGTGAACTTCAGGGGATGTATGAAAGCTATATGACTGAATATCAAACTAAAAAGCAAAAATTTGATAAAGATGCAGGAACCATGTCATCAACGGTTCGTCAAATCAGAGAACAAGAATTAGTAGATCTTCAAAACAGAATTCAAGATTTTCAAAATGGAGTTCAACAGGATCTTGAAGAAAAACAATATGAACTTGCTAAACCATTTCAGGATAAAATTCAAGGGGCAATTGATTCTGTAGCAAAGGAAAATCAGTTTAATTACATTTTTGATACCCAGATTTTACTCTATTATGATGGTGGAGAAGATATTACCCCTCTTGTAAAAAAGAAACTCGGGATTAAATAATAAAAGACCATGAAAAAAATTATAATTATACTTCTTACTACCTCATTTTTTATTCCGGGAGTTTTATTTTCTCAAAATAAAACTAAATTCGGGCACATATCCCCTGAAAGTATAATGGAACTGCTTCCCGGATTTGATACTGCTCAAAAAGTTATGCTTGAATTTCAGACAAATTATCAGAGTGAAGGCGAGGAAATGGTAAAGGAATTTCAATTAAAACAACAGGATTACCAAAAGTTGGTTTCTGCTAATACATCTCCATCCATATTAAAAATAAAAGAAGATGAATTAACTGCCATGTATAAAAGAATTGAAGAGTTTTCAGCAGAAATGGAGACAAATATTCAAAATAAGAAAGTGGAATTGTTGATGCCGTTTCAAAATTTAATAATGGATGCGATCAAGGAGATTGCCAAAGCTGAAAATTTCTCTTATATTTTTAATACTTCTGTTCTCACCTATTATGGACAAGGAGAGGATATATCAGAAAAGGTTAAATTAAAATTGGGAATTACTAAATAAAAAAAAGCTGCTTTAAAAGCAGCTTTTTTTAACTCAATTTGTTTGCGTTTCGATTATTCAGGATGAATAGCTTCACATGGGCAAACATCTGCACAAGCACCACAATCTACACATAGATCTGGATCAATAACATAAGGAGTTCCTTCTGCAATTGCGTCTTGAGGACATTCGCTTTGACAAGTTCCACATGATGAACATGAATCCGCATCAATTTTATAAGCCATTTCGTAATAAATTTTGGTTAATATTTTTCGCAGCAAAGATATAGATTTTTCCAATACAGAAATATCACATCAAATATTATTTCTACAAAAAATTTCTTTAGAAAATACTCGTTGCAACAAATAGTAATATATTTGCACACATCATAAATTATACAAACAAAATATGAGGCTCTGGTCTCTTCACCCAAAATATCTTGATACCAAAGGGATAGTAGCTCTTTGGCGGGAAGCATTATTAGCAAAACACGTATTAGAAGGTAAAACAAAAGGATACACTAACCATCCTCAGTTACGGAGGTTCAAAAATACTCCTAATTCTATTGCTTGCATTGATTATTTTTTATTAATAGTGTATGAAGATGCTTTAGAAAGAGGGTATAACTTTGATAGAAATAAAATCCCAAAAAATATAACACCAAGTACAATCAATGTTACCAGAGGACAAATTGAATATGAAGTTACTCATCTGTGCAACAAGCTTAAGAAAAGGGATTTCAATCGATATGAAAAACTAACCAACCTTACAAATTTTGAACAACATCCTCTTTTTAAGGTTATAGATGGACCCGTTGAGGAATGGGAAATAATATTATAAGAAAATGAAATGAATAGTCGTTTGGTAGAAATATATTCCGGCAATACATGGGAAGTTGAGATAGTAAAAGGATTACTGGAAAATGAAGGTATAAAAGTTTTTCTGAGGGATGAATTTTGTGGCACACTGGCACCCTGGTATAGTTCAGGTGGTGGAGCCGGTGCAATAAAAGTTGTAGTGCCTGTTGAAGATTATGACAGTGCGATTCTTATTGTCCACGAATACGAAAACAACAAAAAGGGAGAATTTTCATGATAGTTTCGTATCTTTGCAAGTCAAAAAAAGTGCGAGATGAGATATTCCATAATTCTATTATTTCTGCTTTTGACTTTTTCATCCACAAAAGCTCAAACAGAAGATTCTAAGACTATTTTATATTTAATTCCTTTTTATACAGAAGAAATAAAAACTTTCGATGTAAATTCCATCACTTCTGACGAAGATATAAATAATATAACCTCATTTAAGCTGGCAGGATTTTGGGAAGGGGCCGCGATGGCATTTCATGAATTTGAAAAAGAGGGGATCAAATTGAATGTTATCGTAAGGGATATTACAGATGATAAGAAGAAGTTGAACCAGATTTTACAAGATACAACGTTTATGAAGGGTATCGATTTAATAATAGGACCATTTTTTGCTGAGATGTTTACTATAGCAGCGCAATATGCAAATACTTACAAGATTCCTATTGTAAATCCTTTCAGCAATAGGACAGATTTTATTGAGAACAATGAATATGTTTACAAATTAATTCCCTCAATTTCAGCTCGCCCTATTCTTTTAGACAGTTTATTATTAAATCGTTATCCAAAAACAAATATAATATTATGGGGAAATATTGATAATTCATCTAATGAACTCTCCATTTATGAAGATTATTTCATTAAAAAGCAACTTCCTTATACAAAAGTACCTTTTAAAGAAGGCATTACCCTTTTGATTCAGAAAATGAAGACCAACTATCATAATATCATTATCACATACTCAGAGACACAGGCTTCTATCATTCATAATTTAAGACTTCTTGCCAATTCTGGGTTTCTCCCCTCCTATTCTTTAGTGATTCCTGAAGAATGGCTCAAAGCTAATGAAGCTGAAACAGAAAATTTCAACAAACTAAATATTCACTATTTTTCAAATTATTATGTAGATTACCAAAATGACAATACCTTGTTGTTTATAAGTGATTTCATTGAACGATATGATTCCCCACCGGATTTATCAAGATTTTCATTTCAGGGCTACGACATTACACGATACTTTGTAAATAAAATTATGACTCCATCAGATAGCATTCAAAGTAATTTTAACCCAATATCTTTTGATTTTCAATTTAATAAAATTGAAAATGGAGGATATGAAAATCAAAAAGGAAGGTTACTTCAGATAGAGAATTTTCAAGAAGCAGAAATAAAATAGGGACTAAGCATCCACATTAATAATTATTCTTACCGTTTTAAAGATTGGAATAGATTTAAACTCTAAAACTAATTTTTTTAGAAGATTTTTCTTATCTATCAGCATATCCGATTTAGGAATTTTAATCCATACATCTTTCAGATAATAATTTTGAATTCTAGCTACTAATGGGAATTCAGGACCAAGAATCTGGTTTGGGAAAGCATCCCGAAGCATTTTAGCAAACACATTAGCTGCATTATTCACAAGTTCTTCCTGTTTATTTTTAAAAGTAATTTTAATCAATCTGCAAAAAGGTGGATAATTAAACTTTTTTCTTTCCAAAATTTGACTTTCATACATAGCTTTAAAATCGTTTTTGACGACAAATTTTAAAGCAGGATGTTCTGGGTGATAACTTTGAATAATAACTTTTCCTGGAATTTTCTTCCTCCCTGAACGTCCACTGACCTGAGCCATTATTTGAAAAGCACGTTCAAAAGATCGAAAATCGGGGTAACTAATCAAATTATCGGCATTTAGAATTCCAACAACACTTACCCTGTCAAAATCAAGCCCTTTTGTAACCATCTGAGTGCCAACAAGTATATCTGTTTTATGATTTTCAAAATCCGAAATAATTCTCTGATATCCTGATTTAGATCTTGTGGTATCTAAATCCATCCTGGAAACGACAGTTCCGGGGAACAATTGTTCTAAAGACTCTTCAATTTTTTCGGTTCCAAACCCTTTCATTTCAATATCTTTACTATGACAGACCGGACATTCCGAAGGGAGCTCAATGGCATAACCACAGTAATGACATTTAAGCAAATTTGATTTTTTATGATAGGTCAAGGTCACGTCACAATTGATGCAGGAAGGCATTTCCTGACAGGAATTACAAAGCATTCTTAAAGAAAAGCCACGGCGGTTTTGAAAAAGAATAACCTGTTCTTTATTATCTAAGGCGTTCTTTATTTGTTCAAGAAGAAAATGAGAAAAATGACCATTCATTTTTTTTTGTTTCATACTCTCCAAAATATTAACCAGCCAAATTTCAGGTAAAGTGCTATCTGCATATCTGCTCATCAACTCCACAAGCCCATATTTTTGAATTTCAGTATTATAATAAGTTTCGATAGAAGGAGTCGCCGTTCCAAGCAAAGAATGTGCATGATGAATATTAGCAAGGACAACAGCACAATCACGGGCATGATATCTGGGCGCAGGATCAATTTGTTTATAAGAAGAGTCGTGTTCTTCGTCCACAATAACAAGACCCAGATTACGATATGGTAGGAGCAAAGCTGAGCGAGCTCCCAGAATAAGTTGATATTTATTATCCGAAGAATCATCACTGTTATGAGAAAGGACTCTATTCCAGATTTCCACTCGTTCATATTCATTAAAACGAGAATGATAAACCCCGACCTTATCTCCAAAATATTTTCTTAATCTATTCACAATCTGGGAAGTAAGAGCAATTTCAGGCAAAAGATACAGTACTTGCTTTCCCTGAGCAAGCACCTTTTCAATCATCTTAATATAAATTTCTGTTTTCCCGCTACCGGTAACACCATGTAACAAAACCGTATTATATTTTAGAAAACCATTTTCAATTTCATTAAAAGCAATTTGTTGTTCTTCAGAAAGTCTGATATTGGCAACCACATCCAATGAGTCATAATTTGCAAGCCTGCTAATTTCAATATCTCTAGAAACAAAAATTCCCTTTTCTATCAAAGTAGTAAGTCTTGCCGGGGAAACAGATGCATTTTTGAGAAATTCACTTTTAAGAATTGAAAAAGCCAAATCAGAGGGAAAATTACTTTTTGCAGCATGATTGGTATAGTCCAAAAAAGCCAAAATGAGGTCGGCCTGTTTTTCAGTTTTTTTTGATTTGCTTAAGCCATCAAGTATTTCATAGAGAGCCTCCATATTATTAGAATAATAATCGGACAAAGAAATATAAGTTTCCTTTTTAGGTTTATAAGGATCTCTAATTTCCTCATCTGTCAGGATGGCTTCCTTTTCGACTAACGACTTTATAATTGGAATAACCTTTTGAACATTAATTACTTTAGCAATTTCATCAACAGTCATTGCCTGATGATAAGAAAGAGCTTCAATAACTTTAATTTCTTTATCTGAAAAAACGGATATAATTCCATCAAATTGAGGATGCAGCATAATTTGGGTTTCGCTGGCAATTTTAAGTGCAGAGGGAAGAGCTACAGCCATAACTTCCCCCAAAGAACACATATAATAATCCGCAATCCATTTCCAAAGTAAAAACTGCTGTTCAGAAATAATCGGCCGAATGCACTTTGATTGCGATTCCTGAATAGAGTTTGCTTTTCCCGAAAGGAACAACCACTCTTACACCGAAATCAATCTTTTTGTCAAATTCATTTGGAATCCGGTAGGTGAACAATTCCGGCAAAGGAAGAGGCAAAAGGACATCAACAAAAAAAGTTTTTCGTTCCATTCACAGTATTAATCCTTACTTTTCAGATATGAAATAAGGTCAAGGATTTTATTTGAATAACCCATTTCATTATCATACCAGGAAACCAATTTGACAAAATTGGGATTTAGCATAATACCTGCATTTGCATCAAAGATTGAAGTTCTGGTATCACCAATAAAATCGGAAGATACAACGGAATCTTCAGTATAACCAAGAATCCCTTTTAATTCATTTTCAGAAGCTTTTTTAATAACAGCTTTTATTTCATCATAAGAAGTTGCTTTCTCAAGGCGACAGGTAAGGTCAACCACAGAGACATCCAAAGTTGGAACACGAAAAGACATTCCGGTTAATCTACCCTTAAGTTCGGGAATAACTTTAGTAACAGCTTTAGCGGCTCCTGTTGAAGAAGGAATAATATTTCCGCCAGCAGCTCTGCCTCCTCTCCAATCTTTGGCTGAAGGTCCGTCAACAGTTTTCTGAGTTGCAGTAGTTGCATGAACGGTAGTCATCAAACCTTCAATCAAGCCAAAATTATCATGAATCACTTTTATAAGAGGAGCGAGACAGTTTGTGGTACAAGAAGCATTTGAAACAATATTTTGACCTGCATATTCATGATTATTAACTCCCATAACAAACATCGGAGTATCATCCTTAGGAGGAGCCGACATAACTACTTTTTTTGCACCGGCGCGGAGATGTTTTTCAGCTAGTTCTTTCGTTAAAAACAATCCTGTTGATTCCACAACATATTCTACCCCAACTTCATTCCATTTTAAATTCTCAGGATCTTTTTCTGCAGTAACTCTGATAGGGAAACCGTTTACGACCAGTTTTCCGTCAACAACATCGACTGTCCCTTTAAACTTTCCATGAACTGAATCATAGCGTAACATATAGGCCATATAATCCACATCCAACAAATCATTAATCGCAACGACCTGAATGTTATCCCTTTCAGTGGAAGCACGAAAAACAAGTCTTCCAATTCTCCCAAAACCATTGATTCCTACTTGAATTTTTTTCATAATTTATTGATTTTTATTAAGTTAATTATTATTTTCTATTATGGCAAAATTACAAAATAAAACCATACAAAGAGTCACAAATTTAAATCATTAAATAATCTAGAAAATAATAAAAAAAAGCCTATATAATCCTTTACAATTGGGAAGAAAGATTTATGTGCCCTATTAAAAATAAAAAATCCTACAAAAAAAATGTTTTTTTTTGCAGAACAGGTATATATGAAAAAAAATTGTATTTTTGCAACCTAAAATGACTAAAAAAACAATGCAAGTAATTTATAATCAAAAAAATAGTATTAATTATTAAATTCAAAAAAATGAAAAAACTTTACACAACAATGGTATTTGTTTTTGTAGCAGCTTTCAGTTTTGCTCAAGTTGCACAAGAATTTGTACAACCCCTTCCTGTTAGAAGTACCGAAAACAGTTTCCTTCGTCCGACAAAAAAATTATTAAACACTCCTTCAAAAGCAGGTGCTGGTCAATTTTGGTATGCCTATAATGTCGGTCTCGAGATATACATGGGACAAGAATTGGAATATGGTGGAGTTACTATGTTATGTGATTCTATGGGAACTGTTCAATACAGTGATGGCCCCGGACGTCCTCAATTTTACTCACTTGCTCAAACATTTGATTTTGCAAGTGACACATGGGAAAACTTCTATTTTGGCTATTCTGATGAAACTACAGGCGACCCAATTCCGGTTCCTGACTTAAGTGCTACTAATTCTTACAGCATTGACTCTATCGGATGTACTTTTGCTTACTCAAGAGGAACAGCCGTTGCGAGCACTGTTGTGGATACGCTTGTTCTAAGTATTGCCGTTATTAATGAGCTTGACTATTTCACTGTTTCTACCGGTGGAAACAATGCCTTTATTCAACCAGAGCTTCCTTACAACATTGCCGATGCATGTATTGACGGAGCATCTTTCACTAAATACCAATTAATCAAACAGCCTTTGACAATTGATGACACTACAGGTGGTTATTTTGCAACATTTGTATTTCCGGTTACCGGATTTGAGAACCTTTCTGAAAAATTAGCTTTCGTTAGCTTTTCGTTTATCCCGGGTAATGCACACACTCTTGCTTCCGTAATTGGAACTGACCTCAACAGATTTGTCGGATATACTAATGATGACCCACGTTCAGAGTTCGCCAGCACTTCTTATGGTTCTGAAGAATTAATGAGTGAAACCAATGGTTCTTTATGCGGAATGGAATATTCTGTTTCAGATCCTTCATTTTTCCTTTATGAATATTTTGTATCTAACTCCCTTTGGAATGGAAATTTAATGCGCCCCGGAATTTGGCTACATGCTACTTGCAACGATTGTGAATGGGTTGGTGTTGAAGAAATGGCAACCAAAAACATTACAGTTCGTCCAAATCCTGCAACTGATAACTTTACTATTGATTTAACCGACAACAGCAATGCTCAAATTGAACTTTACAACCTTGTTGGTCAAGTTGTTTATAGTGACAATGTTCAGAATCAAACCGTTAATGTTAATGTTAGCAGTTTAAACAGTGGTGTTTATATGCTTAAAGTAACTCAGAATGGTAAAGTATATACTTCTAAAGTTATTATAAAATAATTTCAGAATTATTTTAATCAAAAAAGAGGCTTTTCAAAAAGCCTCTTTTTTTTTATCATCACAATAAAAAAATGATTAATGAGCATCAAACCAGCTTTTCCCGTAATTTAGCTCCACAGAAAGCGGAATTGACAGATTCATGGCACCACTCATCAATTCAGGAACAATTTTTTTCATAATTTCCAATTCGGTAAGAGGCACTTCAAAAACAAGC
>JAGVVH010000046.1 GCA_019135895.1 Bacteroidota bacterium
TGCATTTCGATATGGCATACTATATGCTATAATTGCAGGTTCTGTATCCGGATTGGCTTTTGGTATTGCGATTTATTTCTTTGTGAATTCAAAGATTGTAAAACGGCAAACACAAATAGAAAATGTGAGTAATAATGAGATAATACGCTCCTCCGGTGCAAATCATTTTAAGAATGGAGAAGCGGTTGGAGGTAAGTTGTATCTACGGATTGGAAATTCATACCATTGATGGACGGATTGAGAAATTTGTAGTGAGTGACAGAAAAAAATGGAGTGAAGAAATTGAAAAAAAAATATTAGGATAAACAATGCAGATTCCACTAAACCAATTTGAGCAATATATAGACGAACCCATTCTGAAACGAGGTTTGCAGTACTTTAAAAAAGGACATGTTCACGAACCTGAAGAAATATGCCCTGGCGAGTACGAAGCCATTGTTGAAGGTACCGAAGATTACACCGTGCAACTAACTCTTAAAAACGGAATTGTTACAGAGCATGTTTGCAATTGCCCTTACGATTTGGGGCCGGTTTGCAAACACGTTGCTGCGGTATTTTTTTACCTTCAACAAGACGAATTAGAGTTAACTAAAAAGATAACAAGAACAAAAATAACCCCATCTGCTAAACCTGCAAAACGCAAAACCTTTGCCCAACAGGTTGACGAACTACTCGAAAAAGCAAACCACGAAGAGCTTAAACAATTTATAAAAGAACAAACGGAACAAAATCCTCCGTTCAGGAATTTGTTTTTATCGTCTTTTGCCCAACACAATTCCAATGAATCGAAAGAACTGTATATAAAGCAGATAAAATCAATACTTAAAACAGCTTCCGACAGGCATGGTTTTATCGACTGGTCGGCCTCAAGGCTTGTAGGCATTGCTATTAATAACCTTTTAGTGTCGGCTCAAAAGCAGATAAACAACAGCAATTATAAAAGTGCTGTTTTTATTTGTACTGCCGTAATGGAACAAATGACCGAAGCCCTGCAATATTCCGATGACAGCAATGGCGATATCGGCGGAAGTGTTGATGCTGCTTATGAAATGCTTTATGCAATTGCACAGGAACAAATACCCGAGGAAACCAGGAAACAAATCATTGAATATTGTTTTACATCTTTTGACAAACAAATTTATTCGGGCTGGGATTGGCATATAGGTGTTTTACGCCTTGCTGCCCTGCTTTTTAAAACAGAAGATGAAACAGAGCTTATTTTTAAACAAATAGATAAAGCACAACGATCAGATTACGAAAGGGAAGAAGCACAAAGCATAAAGTACGATATATTGCTAAAAACCAAAGGTGAAAATGCCGCAGAAAAATATCTGGAGCAAAACATTACAAATTCCAACCTAAGACGGGAAGCTATTCAAAAAGCATTGAAAAAGAAAAATTATGATAAAGCAATTTCCTTAGCCAAGGACGGAGTAAATTATGATTTGAAGGATAAACCGGGTTTGGCAAAAGAATGGTACGACTGGTTGTTAAGAATAGCACAAGCCCAAAATGATACTGAAAGAATTATTGAATACGCTCGTCTGTTATTTATTGACAATTTTAGGAATGAACAAGATTACTACCAGATACTGAAACAATATGTAAAACCTGAAAAATGGACTGCATTTGTTGAAGTTGTAATTCAGGATATTACAACTAAAAAACGATGGCTTGACACAGGTTTGATTGCAAGTATTTTCATAAAAGAGGAATGGTGGGACAGACTTTTGGAATTGGTTAAAAAAACACCTGATTTAAACACAATTGACCATTACGAAAAGTATCTATCAAAACATTATGCAAATGAAATAGTTGAATTATATGCAACTGGAATTCTTAAATACATGAAAAACAGCATGGGGAGAGACCATTACCAAAATGCTTGCAGATATATCCGAAAGATTATAAAGCTTGGAGCAAGAGACAAAGCAAATGAAATTATTTCATATTTGAGAACTGAATATCCCAAAAGGAAAGCATTAATGGAAGAACTGGACAAAGTATAAATTACTAATGCCAACTGCCAAAGAGCCACCAAAGCCAACGCACAGCAGACAGAAACGAAGTAGCAAATTGAAAGAAAATTAACGAGAAAATGAACAATGAAACGGTAACATGTGGTATAGTTAATTGCCGAGATAATTCTGAAATCAACGTCTGTGGCTCACTTCAAATTTCATTGCAGGTTGACAGTGAAGTGCTCCGAAATCCCTTTCAGACCATATTGCCACCGTTACCAACCATAATAAGAACAGAAAACTAAAGAAATATGAAAAAAATAATGAGTAAAAAATCAAGCGAAAAGAAAATTACACGGGGAATTTCAGAAGACTTTGCAAAAGTGTTCAAAAAAAGTGAACTGTATAAACTTTATGAAAATCATAATGATGAATTACTTCTTGGAGTACGCAACAATTATCTGAACTTATACTATAACTGTGATAGCATTGCCAAGATTGAATACAAAAAACGAGACAAGAAAATTGTTTGCAAAATTGACAAGTATTATTTAGACGGAAATCATTATAACAGCAAAGACAAAGAAAAACGATATAAAATTGAGCAGAAGGAAATATGCAAACTATACGAGGTTATTAAAAAGCACAGCAATGTTAAAGCAACTCCAGAAAAAAAGGCTCAATCAAAATTGGTTCTTTTAAACAATAGCAACAAAAAATCTAATTGGTTTTGCGTTGATGTTGAATATGTAAAATCATTTAATAATAGAGCAGAAAAAAAGGAAGCATATTTTAACGGACGATTTGATATTATAGCTCTTTCCAAAATGAAACCGCATAAGGTTGCCTTGATAGAATTAAAATATGGCAGCGGTGCCATAGGAGGCACAAGTGGAATTTACAAACATGTTGAAGATTTTAGCAAATTTTGCGAGAAAGGTTATTTTGAAGGACAATTAAAACAAGAAATTATTAAAATAGTAAAAAGTCAGATAGAACTTGGAATAGTAGTTCCATTTGAATCGCCCGAAGAATTTGATATATTAGCGCCTGAATTTTACTTTATTACATTAGACAATAATGCTGAAAAAGAAAATGCAAGCACACCCATGCAAACAATGGCAGGCTACCTTTTCAATGACAAGCGTTGGGGTTGTAGAAAATTAACAACTAAAGATTCTGTTGAGAAAATGTTTGGTGATATCACAAAAAAAGACAATAAATTTTTTGCCACATTTTTATTTTCAAAAGCAACGCTTGAAAATATTGGAATTACAGATATAATTGATGGCACTTACAATGAAAGAATTTTACCTGTATGAAGCTAACAATCCACAGAGGAACAAATCAAATTGGAGGTTGCATAACCGAAATTGAAAGTGGCGGCTATAAGGTTTTTATTGACTTTGGCGAGCAGTTGCCGGGAAACGAGATTACAGATTTACCCCCTATAGATGGATTAACTTTTGGTGATATTTCAAAAAGTGCATTATTCATTACTCACTATCACAGCGACCATATCGGAAAAATTTGCGAGGCTGTTGCTGATTTACCAATATACGTTGGGGAAACTGCAATCAAAATTTTTAATTGTCTTGAAAGCAGATTATCATATATCCCAGACCCTAAGGAGTCGGAAAAACATAAAAAAATTGTTGACCGTATTAAGACAATCAACCCTTTTAAGCAATTACAAAAAATAAGAATTGGAGAAATTACCGTTACTCCATTATTTATTGATCATTCCGCTTTCGATGCTTATATGTTTATTGTCGAGGCTGATAACAAACGAATTCTTCATACAGGTGATTTTCGCGGACACGGATTTAGAAGTAAAGGACTTATTCCAACGCTAAAAAGCTATGCCAAAAACATTGACTACATAATTTCGGAAGGTTCAAATATTCAACGTCCAAATGCGACAATCCAAACTGAACAAGAATTGCAAAAAGATTTTGAATTGCATTTTAGAAACAACAAATACAACTTTGTTTTAGCTTCCTCTACTAATATTGACAGAATATTTGCTTTGTACCATGCTTCAAAAAATGCTAAACGCTGTTTTGTATGTGACAGTTATCAGACTAATATTTTAAAAATAGTTTCCGAAAATCATAAACATTTCTCGTCATTTTATGATATAGATTTCAACCAAACAACAAGCCCTGTTGGTCGTTTCTTTGAATTAAAACGTCAAGGACAAAATCCATTTTCTTTCGATGGTAAATTAAAATCGTATTTAGAAAAATATGGTTTTTGTATGCTTATACGCTCAAATGATTCATTTCAACCTCTTATCACTGAATATGCTAAATCAAATGATTCAAAAGTATTTTATTCAATGTGGAACGGATATTTGGATTGTAAGAAAACTGCTTTTAATGAATCGTTATATAATTTTCTGAAGCTATATGAAATTGAGTATATGCACACAAGTGGGCATGCAGATTTGGAAACACTTAAGAAAGTATTTGAAACAGTTAAGCCCAAAGGTGGCATTATACCTATTCACACAGAAGCACCTGAAAAATTTCAAGAATTATTTCACGAACAAACGGCTATATATTCATTACACGATGGAGATGTTTTTGATTGTAATCTGCAAAAAACAAACTAACATGAAAATTCTTCATTTATCTGATACGCACAGCAAACACCGCTCATTGCAAAATTTACCGCCTGCGGATATAATTATTCATTCGGGCGATGTGTCATTTGCGGGTTCAGAAAATGAAATTATGGATTTTATGGAATGGTTTGGAGCGTTACCATACAAATACAAAATTTTCATAGCAGGCAATCACGATGATTGTTTATTTGAGGCAAATATTGATGGCTTGCCCGAAAACTGTTTTTATTTATGTGATTCGGGAGTTACAATTGAGAAAGTGAAATTTTATGGTCTTCCTATGTTTATGGAAGATGCGATGACAGGCGATTATGATAAAAACATACAAAAAATTCCAACAGACACCGATGTTCTTATTACACACCAACCGCCTTATTGCATATTGGATTCTTCTGCAAATATCAATTATGGCGACCGTAATTTATTGCAAACAGTATTGAAAATACAGCCAAAGTATCACCTTTTCGGACACATTCACGATGCTTATGGCATAGAAAAAACCGATAGCATTTCATTCGTAAATACAGCAATACTCAATGAACGCTATGAAATAACGAATAAACCCGTATTATTGGAAATATGACTTAAAAAATGAATTTATCACAAAGAGAACAACATAAAGTAAACGAGCGAACGGCTAACAAGCAGTTTGCTGTAATGCGGGGTGTAAACTCACAGAAAGTTTTAAGGGAATTTGAAAGTTTATCGCCCGTCCGAACATTCTCGTTCCCCGCACTGCAGCAAGCTGCCAAACCGTTATGCCTCCTGTTAAGAATAACCGACAGCAAACCAAATGACTGGAAAAATGATTAAATTTGCAAACAAAAAAATCAGGAATCAGAATGAAAGAGAAACTGACAATAGACAAACTAAAAGCAGAAGCCAAAGCCTTTTGCATTGCAGAATCGAAAATTCAAAATAAATCACTTTTTGGGGTAACTGACGGA
>JAGVVH010000321.1 GCA_019135895.1 Bacteroidota bacterium
TAAAAGGCTTGCATTAGAAAGGAAAAACAACTAAATAAAAACCCGTTCTGCCAACCTGAAGGTGGGGGATTTTCAAGTGGCCACAAGTGGGGGATTTTCAAGTGGCCATCCGGGTTATAAACTTTCTCGGCTTCTTTATGATTACCTTCCGAGAAATAAAGCCATGCATTTTCCATATTGATTAGATACTTAACTTCTTTTTTGTTTGATAACCATGTTGGTAATGGATTAGCAAATTTATCGAAAAGTTGTCTTGCGTCTTTGAGCCAGTTTAAGTCTATTTTCTGCCTTGGATTTCGCTCGCGGACACATTCTCTGTATTGATCCAATAGTGTCTTACGTTCTCCCTCTTTAAGCTCATCAGGGATGAGATTGTCTTCATAATCCAACCACTTGGTTGGCCCGGCTTTCCTTATTGAATAGTGGGTACCATATCGTTCCTTTTCGACGATGCTTTTTAGATGACTTAGCAAGTAGTCGTTTGTGTCCAAATCTCTTGAAAGGAGAACAAAGCTTTTCTTGACATGAGGGTGAATATTGCCCTTTTTGTAAGATAAAGAGTGTTCTAATTCTCCCCATGCATCTTGCAGAATAGTCCTTAATTGAATTTCGACAGGCCAGTTCTTTCCGGCCAATTCCACTTTAATGATGTAATGTAATGATTTATATCCTGATTCTTTAATTTTTTGCGCTGGTATAATATCTGGAAAGCTTGCTTTCGAATGTTCCATTATTGCTTCGATAAGTCTTTTATCTTCCTCAAAAGGCCTATCCATTTTTTCTTCTTTTCCCCAGTTGTACAGGGTAATTTCTCCCAATTCAGCCGATAAGTCTTTGCATATTTCAAGTAATGAATCATGTATTTCCTCAAGATCCTGTTTAAATAAACATAAAATCCTAATACCTGCGTAATCGGTAATGTCGCTGAGAAATTTTGCCTTATCGCGCTTCGTCTTAAGAAAAGTACTTTCCTCAGCTTTGATGCGTGATTTTATTATATAAATAGGAAGTTTTTTTTCTTTTTGTTTTTTATCTATCGCATTTGTCAATAAATCCAAAGCACTTTGGTAGCAACTCATCTTCTTTTTATAAAAGATTTTAACATCGTCAAGAGTAATTGGACTGTTTTGTTTTTCCATATAGCAACTCCCGATAAATTTTAATGTAGGTAAGTAATCATATTTTATTAGCGACTTTGGCCTGAAATTGCAAACTATATAATTCTTGCTACCGATTTTAACTTTTTGTTTTCACAGTAATTTGTTATAGTAAAAAAGAGTCAAGTAATCCATTTCTTCGGTGCCTCTAACTACTATGGTTAAAATTAGCGAAGCTAAAACACGTCAGGAAATCATTGATAAACGCCTCAAAAAATCCGGCTGGGATGTAAATAATCCCAATCATGTAACCGCCGAACTAGATATTTGGGTTGGTCTGCCGGAAGGAATCAGAGAACCGGAACATAAATATCAAGGATTCCAGTATGCCGACTATGCCTTGCTGGGAGACAACGGCTATCCTTTGGTGATAGTCGAAGCGAAGAAGACATCGAAAGATGCCCGCATCGGTCAGGAACAAGCGCGCCAGTATGCTGAAAACATCCAAAAGAATTCCGGCAAGGATATGCCTTTTGTCTATTACACCAATGGCCACGATATTTATTTTTGGGATACTGAGAAATACCCGCCCAGAAAAGTTTATGGATTTCCGACAAAGAAAGATCTTGAGCGGATGTTGTTTCTCAGAAAGAATGAAAAGCCGCTTTCGCAAGAATTGATCAACAGGGACATTGCCGGTCGGCCTTATCAGATTGAAGCGATCCGCTCAGTATTTGAAAACTTAGATAAAGGCAGAAGAAAGGCCTTGCTGGTAATGGCAACCGGAACGGGTAAAACAAGAACTTGCACGGCTATGCTGGACGTCTTGATGCGCACAAACCGGGTGCAGAAAGTCTTATTCTTGGTTGACCGCATTGCCCTCAGGAACCAAGCGCTGGATGCTTTCAAAGAATTTCTGCCTAATGCACCGGTTTGGCCGAAAGTTGGTGAAACTGAGATTGCCACTGACAGGCGGATATACACCGCTACCTATCAAACGATGCTCAATATTATTGAAGACGAAAAATGCAAGATCAGTCCGCATTTCTTCGATATGATCGTGGCCGATGAAAGCCATCGCTCTATTTATAATGTGTATAGAAACATTTTTGAATATTTCGATACGATCCAGTTAGGGCTGACAGCCACTCCAACGAACGCAGTTGAACATAATACTTTCAGCCTCTTTGAGTGTGAAGACGGAATACCTACTTATGCCTATTCATACGAAGAAGCGATCAACAACAAACCGCCTTATCTCTCCGATTATGAAGTCCTCAAGGTTCGGACAAAATTTCAGAAAGAAGGAATCCGGGGCAAAAAAATCCCGATAGCCGAACAGCAGAAACTTTTGGCTGATGGCAAGGAACCGGCAGAAATCAATTTTGAAGGAACTGACATAGAAAAGAAAGTCACCAATAGAGGTACTAATGCTCTCATTGTCGAGGAATTCATGGAGGAGTGCATAAAGGACGAAAACGGAACTTTGCCGGGCAAAACTATTTTCTTTGCCATGACCATGAAACACGCCCGGAGGCTGCAAGATGTTATTGATAACCTTTATCCTGAACACAAAGGCAATCTCTCCAAGGTCATAGTATCCGATGATCCCCGCGTTTATGGCAAAGGCGGACTTCTCGACCAGTATATCAATAAAGATTTTCCCCGCATTGCTATCAGCGTGGATATGCTTGATACCGGCATAGATGTGCGTGAATTGGTCAACCTGGTTTTCGCCAAGCCGGTTTTTTCTTATACGAAATTCTGGCAGATGATCGGACGCGGAACCCGTCTCTTAGAGGAGAAGAAAATCAAGCCCTGGTGCAAAGTAAAAGATAAATTTCTGATTATTGATTGCTGGGAAAACTTTGAATATTTCCAGATGAATCCCGCCGGAAAGATAGAGAAGCCGACTGTGCCTATGCCTGTCAGGCTTTTTGGGACAAAACTGGAAAAGATTAATGCGGCTGAATTGAAGGGCAAGAATGCGCTAATTGAAAAAACAATAAAATCGCTGCAAGAAGATATTGCCAAACTGCCTGCTAATAATGTCGTGGTTATTGACTCTAAGAGCAAACTGGAAAAGCTGAATGCGACTTTCTGGCAGAAACTGAATAAGGATAAGAAACTTTATCTTGAAAAAGAGATAGCCCCTTTAATGCGGACTCGCACAAACGAAGACTTCAAAGCTATGGGTTTTGAAATCAAAGTTTTGAATTACTCGATTGCTAAAATAAGTACCAAGGAACAGCATGATAAAAAGGATAAAAACGCCAAAAGATTAGAAACGCTGCAAGAAGTCATTGTGGAAATGATTTCCGATCTGCCTTTGACCGTCAATGTTGTCGCCAAAGAACAGGAACTGATTGAGGAAGCGCTGCACAACAATTATTTGGCCAAGGCGGATGATGCGGCTTTAGATGTTTTGATTCAAAGGCTGGCTCCACTGATGAAGTACCGGGATGAAGGTATAAAACCGGAGCAGGTCGGTTTGAATTTGAAAGACATCACTGGTGAAAAGAAGTACATCAAATTCGGTCCGGCTCATGAAAGGCTGACCGTTCTGAAATACCGTGAAAAAGTCGAAGCGCTTATAAAGCAACTAGAAGTAGAAAACGAGATATTGCAGAAAATAAAAAAAGGCGAAGATATCAGCGAGGAAGAAGTTGAGGAACTGGCTGATACGCTGGCCGAATATGAACCCTATCCGACAGAAGAAAATTTGCGGAAAGCCTATGATGCGAGGAAAGTAAAATTCCTTGATCTTATAAAATATATCATGGGCATTGACGGGTTGGTGACTTTTTCGGAAAAAGTATCCGAAGCGTTTGCTGAATTCATTGCAGAACATAACACCCTGACTGCGAAGCAAATACAATTTTTGAATACCTTGCAGACTTTCATTATTGAGAACGGAGAGCTGACTAAGAAAGACTTGGTAAGAGAACCGTTTACAAAACTTCACGCCAATGGCTTCTTGGGAGTATTCACGCCAGCCATGCAAAAAGAAATTCTTAATTTTACTAACAAGGTTTTACATTATGCTTAACGCTACACTCAAATCATCCATCAGCCGATTATGGGACAAGTTTTGGAGCGGCGGAATTGCCAATCCACTCACGGCCATTGAGCAGATTTCTTATCTGCTCTTCATGAAACGCTTGGATGAATTGGACATCAAGAAAAAGAACGATTCGGAATTTACCGGCGAACCCTACGAGTCAATTTTTGAGGGAGCCAATGAAAAATTGCGTTGGAGCCACTTCCGGCAAATGGAGGGTGGCGAAATGCTCTCTCACGTTCAAAATATGGTTTTCCCATTCCTGAAAACGCTGGGAACGGAAGAAAGCCACTTTGCCAAGCACATGGGCAATGCTGTTTTCATAATTTCCAAACCCTCTCTTTTGGTTGAGGCTGTAAATATTATTGACGAGATCTTTGAAGAAATATCCAGACAGCAATCAGAAGGACAGGGCTTTCAGGATACTCAGGGCGATTTATACGAATTCCTACTTTCGGAAATAACGAGCGCCGGTAAGCTTGGTCAATTCAGGACTCCACGGCATATTATCCAGTTGATTTGCGAATTAGTTGATCCGAAATTAGGAGATACCATTTGCGATCCGGCTTGCGGAACCGGCGGATTCTTGCTGGGAGCCTATCAGCATATCATTACTGCCCACACTAGCAAACAGCACCGGATAACCGACGAAAACGGGCTGACGCGGGGACTTCTCGGCGACAAACTGACCAGTGAAAAACAATGGAAGCATCTCAAGGAAAATACTTTTTACGGCTACGATATGGACGAAAGCATGGTGCGCATCGGACTTATGAACCTCATGATGCACGGCATATCCAGTCCGAACATTGAACAGAAAGATACTCTTTCCAAGAAATATAACGAAGACAGTCATTTCGACGTGATCATGGCTAACCCGCCTTTTAAAGGCAGTATTGATAAAGGCGATATAAACGAAACCTTATCTTTGAATACTATTAAAACAGAGCTTCTATTTGTAAACAGAATTATCAATTCATTAAAAATCGGCGGACGTGCTGGCATGATTGTGCCGGACGGCGTGCTTTTTGGTTCAAGTAACGCGCACAAGCAGGCTAGGCAAATGCTTCTCAATGACTGCGAATTGCAGGGAATCGTATCAATGCCCAGCGGTGTGTTTAAACCTTATGCGGGAGTAAGCACAGCTATCCTTATCTTTATTAAAGGCGGCGAAACGGAAAAAGTTTGGTTTTATGACATGGAGTCTGACGGATTTTCCTTGGATGATAAGAGAACTAAAATAAACGGCGGCGGAGATTTGCCGAACATTGTCGAAAAATGGAAGAACCGGAAAAAGCAGACGGAAAATGACCGAGGCAGCAAATTCTTTTGGGTAGATAAAAAAGAGATTGAAAAGAATGATTTTGATTTGAGCGTCAACCGCTACAAAGAAACTAAATATGAAGAAGTGAAATATGAAAATCCGAAAGTCATTTTGGGGAAAATTGAAAAGCTTGAGGAAGAGATAGTTGCCGGTCTTAGAGATTTGAGAATATCAAAATTATGAGACAAGCTTCTCTTAATAAAATCATTGGGAATCAAGGGATATTCGTTGATGGAGATTGGGTTGAAAGCAAAGATCAAGACCCTAATGGCGACATTCGCTTGATTCAGCTGGCCGATATTGGGGACGGGATATTTATCAATAAATCAAATAGATATCTTACGTCCGAAAAAGCAAAAGAACTAAAATGCACTTTCTTAGAGCAAGGAGATCTGCTAATTGCAAGAATGCCTGACCCACTGGGAAGAGCCTGCATATTTCCTCAAATTGAAATACCATGCGTTACTGTCGTTGATGTATGTATTGTCAGGCCTGACAAGAACATCGTTTCTTCTGAATGGTTAAAACTGCTTATAAATAGTCATGGGTTTAGAAAGGCAATCAATAAGTATATTACAGGAACAACACGCCAACGGATATCAAGGGGAAATCTTGAAAAAATAAAATTCGATATTCCACCTCTTGAAGACCAAGAGCGTATTGTAAAGATTTTTGATCAAGCTGAGGCACTCCGTAAAAATCGAAAACAAGCAATAGGTTTTTTGGATGATTATTTGACATCAGTGTTTTTAGAAATGTTTGGCGATCCAGTAAATAATCCTAAACGATGGACTAAACAGAAATTTAAGAAACTTGGAACTTTAGACAGGGGGAAATCAAAACACAGACCTAGAAATGCACCTGAATTGTTAGGGGGAAATCACCCTTTAATTCAAACGGGTGATATTGCTAATGCCGATGTTTATATAGAAAAATACAATTCAACTTATTCTGATATAGGCTTAAAGCAGAGTAAAAAATGGCCCAAGGGAACTTTATGCATAACTATTGCTGCCAATATAGCAAAAACGGGAATTTTAAAAATTGATGCTTGTTTTCCTGATAGTGTCGTCGGCTTTACCGCTGATACAAATAAAACTAATAGTATATTTATACATTTTTGGATGTCTTTTTTTCAAAAGATACTTGAATCTAATGCGCCCGAATCGGCACAAAAAAATATTAATCTAAGAATATTGAGAGAATTAGAAGTTGTTAACCCACCCCTTGAATTGCAGAATAAATTTTCTGAAATAGTAGAAAAAACAGAATCTTTAAAACAAAAAATGCTTGTCCAATACGAAGAACTAGAAAAACAATTTCAAGCCCTCATGCAAAAGGCATTCAATGGTACATTATAATCTATTCTCACCACATTTACTGAATACATCATTGAAAAAGCGAAAAATTACGGTATAGGGGCATAAATAAATATCCCTTGACTTGTCCACGCCTATAGTATAGTATTCCCAATACGGGAACATAAATAGATGTAATCTATATGGAGAAACATGAAGTTAATAGGCAAACAAATTTTAAACAATTTTAAGGAGCAGCATACTGAAGCTCGATCACAAGTCGAATCATGGGAAGCAGAGGTCGAGGAAGCTCAGTGGAATACACCAGTCGATCTGAAACAGAGGTATCCTAAAGCCAGTATTTTGAAGGATCAGTATGTTGTCTTCAATATTTGCTGGAATAAATATAGGCTGCTAGTTCAGGTGAGCTATAAAACTAAAATTGTGCTGGTAAAGAAAATCGGCACGCATAAAGAATACGATAAATGGAAGATAGGTTAGCTTATAAAAATATGGGAAAAATTAAAGTCATAAAAACTGAACAAGATTACCAAGAAGCACTCAAACTAGTCGAAGGGCTTATTGGTCATGATCCTGATCCGGATTCTACAGAGGGCGAACAACTCAACCTCCTTGCCACTCTTATTCAAGACTACGAAGCGCGTGCGTTTCCGGAAGCTCTTCCTAGCCCCATTGAGGCAATCAAATTTAGAATGGATCAGGCTGATCTTAAACCTGCCGATCTAATTCCCTACCTCGGTAGCAGAAGCAGAGTGTCGGAAATTTTATCAGGTAAACGACAATTAACCATTGATATGATTAGAACATTATCTGAAGGCCTGGGGATACCTGCGAAGGCGCTGATAAAACAACCCGAGCCGGACGAAGAATCTGAATATCAAAATTGGGATAGCCGTCTCCTGGCTGAAATGGAAGTACGAGGATATTTTGGCAATGCTTCGTTAAAAAAAACTAATAAAAATGAATTATTAAAGAATTTCTTTTCACTAGTTGGCACTTCTGAACCAATGGTCGTGATGTTACGCAAATCTAATTACAGATCAGCGCCCCTCACAAATAAACGAGCGTTATCAGCTTGGGCTGTCCGCGTACTCAAAAAATCCCAAAAGATAAAAATAACGAAAAAATTTAAAGACGGTTCTATTAATCTTAAATTCTTGCAGGAATTGGTGAAACTGAGCCAAAAAGAAAATAGTCCTATTGAGGCTCAAGAATATTTAAAAAAACATGGGATCATATTGGTGATTGAACCTCATCTTTCAAAAACTTACTTGGATGGCGCAACAATTCTTATAAATAAAGATAGCCCTATTATTGGCCTAACCCTTCGCTACGATCGTTTGGATAACTTTTGGTTTACTCTCATGCATGAATTGGCGCATATTGCCCTCCATTATAAGAGCGGTGTCAGTCTCTTTTATGATGAAATCGAAGGAATAAAAACTATTGCCTTGGATGAAAAAGAAAAAGAAGCCGATGCATTGGCAGAGGAAGCCATTTTACCGAGTGCGAAATGGGAAATAAGTCCGGCAAGACTAATTCCTTCTTCTATGGCGGCAAACAGCTTGGCTAACGAGCTTGGTGTGCATGTCGCCCTTATTGCTGGTCAAATCAGGCACAAAGGAAATAAATACGTTTACTTGAATAAAATTGTGACTGAAGCCAAGGTCAGAAATTGTTTCCCAAATGAAAAATGGAATAAATAATATGTTTGATTCAAGGCACTATGTACCAATATTAAAATGGAAACGCGCCGAGCAGGGCGCGTTAAAAGCGCTGGAAGAAAAACATAAAAAGCATATTACTCCGCTGATTCAGTTCGTTATGCCGAGAAATAAACCGGATGAACAGCTTGCCGACATTATAAAAAGATTTGAAAGTCAATTGACTGAAGCATCGGCTAAACTAATAGAAGTGTGGGGTTGCTCACCCATATTCGTAGATGTGAGTTTGTTATACTCTACGGCCTTAAAAGCAAAAGCCCTTGATGTTATTTCACGAGAAGGTCATAAACTTGGAGGATATTTTATCCCCGTTATTCATCTTAATGATGACGGGCAGATTAAAAAAGCAGCTTTGGCCATCGCCAAGGAAACCCAAAAAGGTTTGTGCCTGAGATTAATATGCTCGAATTTTTCGAATGTGAATGAATTGAATCAGAACATTACCAATCTTCTTTCGAAAGGATTAGGTGAAAAAAATATTGACCTGCTGGTTGACATTAAGGAAACTGAAAATGATGGCGGGAAATATGCTAAATATATAAATTTAAGCCAGAACATCCCCGGCTTACTGAAATGGCGAACATTTACTTTTGCTAGCGGTTCATTCCCGTCAGACATGTCTGGGTGTAAAATTGATCAAGAAAATCTCTTGCCACGTATTGATTGGAACAGTTGGGTAGAGCATATTGGTAAAAGACTACAAAGAAAACCAACTTTTTCTGACTATACAATTCAGCATCCAATTTATATAGAAACTACCCAGTTTTTTCCTCCAACGACTAGTATTAAATATGCCTTAAAAAATGATTGGTTGATCATGAAAGGTGAAAAGCAAAAATATGATAAATATTTAGCTAGCGCCGCCTTACTGGTGAATGATAGTAGATTCTATGGAGAAAATTTTTGTTATGGGGATAAGTATATAGCCGAAAAAGCCAAACATTTTGCTTTGTATATAAAAAATCCCGCCATCAAAGGCACGGGAAGTACTGAGACTTGGCTTACAGCCGGCATTAACCACCATTTGTCATTAGTGGCGCATCAAGTCTCCATTCTGACCTAATAAATATTGTCTCTCTTACTTTGGCATTGAGAGTTTTTTGATCTAAAACGGTTGACAATTTTTCATAAATACTAGCCCTTGGCTTCGAATAGAATCCTTGAGCTTTGCCAGATTCCTCCAAAATCTTCAACGCTTCCTCTCTCCATAAAAGTCTTGCGACGGAAAGGCTATCCTGCCCTTTATTATTTTCTCCTTCTCTGATTACATTAAAAATAATTGAGCCATTCAAATTGACTTTAGCGACTATAATGCCCCACCAATCGGGTATCATATTTATTGCGCTATATAAATGACTCTTACCTACAACCAAGGTAACCTTGTCGAATACGGCATTAAACATGCTCATCTGTTCCGGTAACCGCTGCAATGTGTCTAGGTCACTCTTTATTTCGTAACCATGTATGATTCCATTTACGACAGCAATATCAATTCTCGCAGCACCATGACTGACACCCAATTCCTCGATGATCCGTAATTCCTTATCTTGCCCATGTAGTTTTTTTAATTCTTCCCTAAGCGCAGACCGTATGATTAAATCATTGGTGGGAAGTAGCTCATGAATATTTTTTGATTTCATCAAAATATTTTTCATGTATTTATATTAGCACAGGGGGATGAAAAAATAAATCCATGTCTTTTTGATTTTTTGATTATACCGTTTTGTCACAAAACTTCCCGAAACTCGCTATAATGAAAATACAAGTGAGAAACAATGGTCTGCATATGTGGTCCAATATTTAAAACTCTTGACCTCTGAGGTTTAACCGCCAAAAAGCTGCTCTTAATAAATAAGAAATCTACGGTAATAAAAACCCATCTCTATTTATATATATCGCTGGGGCGTTATTTTTTTATTATCGCTAGATTTTATTTTGACGAAAGGCCAGTGGTAATAAAAAATTATACTTAATTACCGGAGTATATTTTTATCATTATCGCTGGCTTTTTTGTTTCTCATTATTAATTAATTACCCCTCTCCCATGCCCAACAAATATAAAATCATTCCCGTGAAGGAAATTTCAATGGATGAGCTGCGGGAAAAAGAGGACCCGGAAGATGAAACAACATTCTTTGAGTATAAGCTTGGGCTTTTTTCTGAAATAGATACAGAGACAATCGGCTTTAGAGCCGATCTTTGGCGGCTTTTAAAAAACGGGGTTTTTAATCCGAGCGAGAAAAAGGCGTTAATGAAAAAATTGGACAACCATAAATTAAACCCCTCTGAACGGAAAGCCTACCAAAGGGCGATTAAAAAACTAAGAAATTATTTCTTGCGCTGATGTTGACTATTCAACAAGTAAAAGAGCTGTTAAAAAAAACAGCTATGGCCGATGAAAAAGCCGAAGAGATCAGAGATAATTTATACCTGCTGGCGGAAATAATCTTTGAGCAATGGCAACACGAAAAAAATATTGCCGACAAATCGCCAAGCAGCAAGCCTGAAGGTGCAAGAAAATAGGTAGTATAAAAGATAGTATTATTTTTAGTAAAAAAGGCTACTGCTTAGTTAATTCTTCCCTCCCTATTGCATGGCACTTTTACAACGATAAAAGGCCTTCAAACAGTGTTTAATGCTTGGGGCAAAGGTAACCTGGGGCTTTTCAAGCAAAGCATCGAAAATCCCCAGCAAATGCCTTCAGACGCTCACTGAAGACGAGACCTCATGAATGCATTTGCTGGGGCTTCGCCCCAGGCCCCTTGCCCCAGTTAAGCAAATTTATGGCAACAAAAAGAGATTTAATCAGATGGTTTATCAAGGAAGTTTTATGGGTAACGCCAAGAAATGTAGCTTGTTTCATTGAAGGCCAATGCAATGACGCACTTTACCGCGTCTATTCATCAGAGCTTTCCGAGATGCTGCGGGAAAAAGACAGCACCCTTCGTTTAAAAAGAATTAAGAATCAAGACGACAAGTACGCCTATACGCTGCGCGCCAAAACTTTACCGACCTTTTTGTTCAATCATGATGTTTGCCTACGGAATGTTATCGGAAAATTTCTGCACGACCAAGGGATGCACGACGTTTCTTTTGCAAAACCGGCCGACGCTTCGATTCAGCAATATTGTTTTGAGTTGGACAACGGCCACATGGACCAAGGGCAACTTAAGGAAAAGCTAGTCAGCTTTTACACCAAAGTTAATGTTCAGGCGGTCTTTATTATGAGGCATCGGGAATGCCCGCATTTGGAAGCAAAGAGACTTCAGAAGATTTTTAAGCTTTCAGAAGAATTGTTTCCCTATATGCCCAATAAAGTTTTGGGCACCTGTTACACCGAGTACCTTAAAAACGGAATAATTCAAAACCGCAAAGGAGAGGTAAAGATAAAACCCCATCGGCAGTTAAATTTATTTTAGAAAGGAGGCTTTATGTATTCACCCAAAATATCCGAAGAGCTTATCCCCCACCTTTACCGATGGGCGAAAAGCGACGGGCTTAAAATGACGGCGTTGGTCAACCGCATTATTAAACATGAAATCGAAAAAAATCAAAGGAGGGAGAGAAGCAATGGGCACGAAGATCAACGAAACACTCAACGGAATATTGGAAATTTTTAAGTCCGGGCAAATTCCCGAAGCAGTTTCCTATGCGGCCTTTCCCCCATTCAACATCCCATCGGAGCAGTGGAGCTACCTAAACCGGATTATTATGTGGATAAACGGAACTCAGGATGCCAGAGGCTACCGCCAATGGATGAAGGTCGGACGGCATGTCAAAAAAGGTGCCATTGCTTTTCACATTTTCGCGCCAAGGTTCCAAAAGGAAAAGAAAGAAAACGGTGAAGAAAATTGCAGTTTAGTCGGATTTCTGCCAATTCCGGTTTTCAGCTGCGAAGATACAGAGGGCGAGCCGTTAAATTACAATAAAACGCCCATTAATTCATTTCATTTGATTGAGAAAGCCAAGAAATGGGGGCTGGATGTGTGTGCCGTGTCGGGCAACGACCGGTATTGGGGAAGTTACGGCGGCTCGTCCATAAAACTGGCCACGCCAGAAGAGGCTGTATTTTTCCACGAACTGGCGCACCATGCGCATAAGCTGGTCAAAGGCGAGCTTATCCCCGGCCAAGACTGGAAACAGGAGACCGTAGCGGAATTGTCCGCTGCCGCCCTTTCCAAAATATTTAGGCTTAAATCAACAACTGGCAATTCATACAAATATATAGAAAGCTATGCTTTTCAAGTGGGACTAAATCCTATTACAGCCTGCCTACAGGTCCTCAGCGATACAGAGCAAGTTTTGAAGCTCATTTTAGAGGATGCCAGCCCCGAAGTCGGACTAGAGGGTGCCATGTAATCAAGAAGGATAAATACATCCTTCACCGAGGGATTAATACAATCCCTCTTTTTTAAAGATTTGGCTCCGATATCCTTTGGGCCAAGACCGAGAAAAGTTCATTAGCCTAGAATTGGCAAAGCAGAAATCACGATCACGCACAAATCATGAATCTTGCAGCTTCGGTCGTTCAGAAAAAAAATGAAAACTATTATACAGGAATAGTAATTCCTGGAGCCTCGCTTCGCTCGGCTCCATCTTTGAAAAGATAGAAACTTAATTTGGGTTAGATTAGGTAAGGAGGTTAAAAGGATACATTAACCATCGCTTAACTAACTGAATTTAATCTCTTTAAGTGGTTCAACAGGTTATTTATAAGGCTCTGAGTACAAATTCTGTTTAGATATTATCATGGCAATCGCGCTAGGAAGCATATGTTCCCAAAGACTAATTGCTGAATTTTTATTAACTATATTTTCTTTCAAAAACTCGTAGCAATTTAATATCATAATTAAAATAAAAAAGTCAAAAGTTTCCAGAATAAATCCTCTTTTCGGTAAGTTCATGTAATCATTGCCCTCTGATTCTATTATTAATAGAGGATTCCTATTAAATAACCTAATCATGTTCCTTGAATGCGTTTCATTTTCTTTACATAATGACAAAAATGCAACCTTCATAGTTACCAAATGTTTTTCTCTCAAATTGAATGCTTCAATCTTCCCATGAGGATCATCTACTATTTCTGGATCAACCCAGAACTTCTTTACATGTTCACCTGCACTAAGAAAAAAAGAACTTTTTTTAAATGCATTTATTTCTTTCTGCCAAATATTCACCAAATATCTATAGCTTATCCAGCAAAGGTAATCAATAACCGTACCTTTAAATTTTTCTTTTCTTATGTCCCTGTAACATTTTTGAATTACCGCTTTATCATCAGCAGTATTACCTAAATCCTTCAAGGTTAACTGCTTGTATACACTAATTTTCCCGATTAGCTCAAGATAATCACCATAATAAAAGAGATCATTTTCAAGCTGCGTTTTTTTCATATCCCCTCCGTTTAATTGCAAATATAAGCATATGCTATCCTATGTCAAGATAATTATAATACATAATTATTTTACTAAACATAAAATATTTATTGACACGTAATAAAATTACGTGTATTAAATTTAAAACAGTTAAAAAGGAGGTAAAAATGCCACACGAAGAAACGATTTATGGATTAATGGAAAGCCTGGTTATTGCCTCAAAACATGTAGTTGGCGATATTATGGCCCATAAGGGAATCTGGACAGCAGGAACATCATCAGTCAACAACAGCTATAAGGCACTTAACTCACTGGTTGATTTAGGAAAACTAGAGAAAGGAGATCATTATTTCAGAATTAAAGGCTGTAAAAGTGAATACGCAGAACACGCTCAACTTTTAACCAAGACACTTGCCGATATCATCAAGTTTAACTACACGGCAAAAATTTTCAGAGAACATACCATTGCAGAAAAAGGACTAAGACCTGATGCTCTTGTTCTGTTGAGCAGGCTTAATGAAGGCCTTTGTCTGGTACTAGAAGTCTGCAATAACGAAACCGCAGAATACCTGAATCAAAAAATCAACACCTGGAACAACTGGGAGGGAGCGACCGATTATCTATCAGAACTATTCCAGGTCTGCATTCCTCACTTTAACATCATAACTTCAAACGAACTGAAACATTTTTTGGAGGCTCTATGAAAAAAATACTACTTTTGCTTGTCGTTCTTTTAAACGGCTGCGGCACTATCTACCTGACACACACTAATCCTGATCCTCCGACTTACATTACAATTACAAAACCGTCTGCTGATAACACATATTATGAGACACAGACAAGTTACCCATTCCCGAAAAATTCTTACAGCACGCCACACACCAGGGTAACCAAAAAAGTCAAAAGGGTTATTAGAATTTATAAGGTTACTCCCGCAAATGGAGGTGGAAAATGAGAGCTTTTTCAATAATTGGCCTGTCATTGTTGTTGGTGTATTTGGTCTATAATGCGGCAACTTATGGAAGTACTACTCAAAATATTCTCGTTCAAAAAGACGTTTCCGCCATTACGGCAACTAAAGCGCTACCGACCAAGCCACCGGCCAAACAACGGCAGGAATATAGCGTAATAACCGAAGAATTCATAATCGTAGAGACTATTGAGGAGGTGGAAGAATGATTTGGTATGTTTTCGCCATAGTCATAGTGGCTATTCTGATCGGAGCGATTCTTGTATCTTCCTATTTTTGGAACAGAGGGTACGACACCGCTGTTTGTGACATTAAGCAAAAAACAGATCATCAATTATGGATGCAATTAATCGAAAAAATACAAGGAGGGTCTAACGATGTCCAAAAACAAAACCAATAGAATAGAAATACTTGACAACCCACTAATGCCATTGATGACAAATGGCCTGGGAAGCATGCCGGGACTGCCGAGTATTATCCAAAATGCCTTGCCCGTGCCAATACCGCAAATGCGTTATGAACAAAACATATGGGAAATGGTTTTAGGCAATACCAAACGTAAGCGCATGGAAAAGGCCATGGACCTTGAAGCGAAAATGGCGGAACATTCTCGAAGAGCAGTTGAGGCCAAGCTAAATACAATGCACTCCGTATTGACATTTAGCGCAAGAATCGCGGATACCCTAGCAGAACACGAACATACAAAGACCATGCGTTCATTAGAAATTCAGGAAAAAAATATTGATATCTATACTAAGCGGGCCAAAGCGCAACAGCTGAGTTACGACGCCAAGCTTTCCGAATTGGATTACACACAAAGAATGGAGCAATACAAAAAACAGCACAAGGATGAATAATTATGGCCTTACCTAGACTAAAAATAGGCATGGATATCGATACTGAAATGCCCGTCTATATTCAAGACCGATATATCCATATCCTTTTAATGGGCAAGAGCGGATCAGGTAAAAGCACGTCTATAACCAATTGGTGGGAGCAAGATAACTATTATGGCCACGCAAAGATTTTGGTTGATCCATCGGGGTTCCTGGCTGGGGATTGTTACTCGATCAGTCGTGGAATTTATTGTTCCATTGACCACGATATCTCTATTAACCCTATGATTTCCCCTTATACGGATTCTCAAATATCAGATTTGATCGCGGAAGCTATTAACCAGGTAGTGGCCATAACAACACCCAATCAGAGCTTCACGGTCAAGATGCGGGGCATCCTCGACACATCCATTAAATGGTGCCTAAAAAATAACCGGAAAAGTCTTTTACATGTTTTAGATCATGTCAAAACCGGAAAAGAAGACAAAGAAACAAGGGACGGGATAATTTCCCGCCTGTCCTTCCTCTTAAATGATGAACGCATGCTGAAATTGCTTTGCGGTAATAATTCAATTGAATGGGGTGAATTAATCGCGAAGCATCAAACTTTTATCATGGATGGCTTCGGAATGGGAAAGGAAAAGCTTGTCTTCACCGGATCGCTTATTGCCAATGGAGTTAAAAACTATTTCCGCTATGCCCGACCGAAATACTATCTTCCTTTGTCCCTTTTTATTGATGAGGCACAAAATTTCATCAATCCATCCATGTTCGATATTCTAGCTGAAGGAAGAAAATACAAAATAAGCTGCGTTTTGGCAACACAATCGTTCGCTACCATTGAAGACCGAATGACCAGGGCGCTTCTGAATGTCGGAAACATAATGTCCTATAGGTTAGGGCACCGAGAAGCCGGTTATGTGGCCCATGAAATTGGCTGCACCGTACAAGATTTACAGTTCATTGAAAAATTTTATTTAGCTTACCTGACTCCAGAAGGAAAAGGAATAGCCAAAGCACCAAGGCCTCCGTTTATCAAAGAGGTCAAGCCTCCGAAGAAGGTGGAACCCCAGCGTAAGCCAATTAAGCCGTCCTGGTTTACGCTGGAGTCCTACCAAACAGCCCAAACCACAATATAGGGCTGAAAGGTGTTTGTTAGTAGCCCCTTTAACAATTTGAGGGGGCGAAAACCCTTCGGTAGAAATACCGATAGGCGGATGCCGAAAAGGACTTTCGCATGGCAAACATGGGAAACGTGATTATGGCGAAAGAATGACACGCAACCCTAAAGGACAAGAGGTAACCCTCTCTGCCTTACGGCAGAGAGGGGCTAACCCCTGAAAGGAGAATTGAAATGTCAATAATAGGCAGAGATAGCAGAACAGGCAAATTCACCATGGTCAGCTTTTCAACAATTCAAAAGAACGGACGCACCCTATTGTTTCCTCACATGATAGATATAACCGACATCAAAAATACGGACGACATCGTAGAACTTGTTATGGAGTTTCAGCGAAATTTCAAACCCCAAAAAGAAACCAAAGAAGAAAAGGAATTAAGAAAAGCAGCTGAAAAAGCCTGGGCTAAAGCATGGAATTCTTAACAGCTGAAGAAGTCTCTAAAATCCTGAGAACGTCCGTTTGGTTTGTTTATCAGCACAGACAACTTTTCGGAGGGATTAAACTTGGAAAGGTGGTCCGCTTCGATAAAAAAATATTTGAGTCCAAAATAAAGGAGGTGATGGAGGATGTCGGTCTACAGGCATCAAGGGAAATGGAAATACGACTTTTGGAAAAGGAAAGTGAGACACCAGGAGGGCGGATTCAACACGAAACAGGAAGCCAAAGCGGCAGAAGCAGAAGCCCGAAAAAAAATCAAGGGGATGAATTCGGACTTTATAAGCTTATGCGTGAGCAGGCTAAGAAATCTTAAGGAAAGAGGGACAAAGCAGTATTTTAACGAGAATAAATCGCTCATTGAAAAATTAATAATAGCCTGGGGAAACAAAAAGACGGTGACTCGTGAGGATGTTGAAAATTTCTTGTCGCCATACGCAAAAAAATCGCATTTTGTGGCCAATAAGAATCTGCGTTTTATCAAAGCACTGTTCAATTATGGAATCGAAAGGGATATGATTTCGGAAAATCCATCCGCCAAGATGAAGTACTTCCCTATTGAAAAAAAGAAAAAATACATTCCTTCTTCTCTGGACGTGGAAAAGGTCTTAAAGGTCACCACCACAAGCCAAAGACTTTATCTCTTGGCAATAATCTGTACGCTGGCCAGAGTTAGAGAGATTAACAAATTAAAATGGGAGGACGTGCATGAAAATTATTTAGTTTTGCGAACCCGGAAGGCTAGGAATTCAGACCTGACAGAAAGGGTGATCCCGTTTAATGATACATTATCGTATGTCATTAAAACTACGCCAAAAATTGGCGAATATGTCTTTTGTCATCCGGTGAACAAGAAGCCTTATGACTATCGGAGCAAGCTCCTAAAACGGGCCTGTGAAAAAGCAAAAGTAAAAGAGTTTGGGTATCACGCATTAAGGCATTACGGGGCCAGTAAACTGGCAGATTCGGGCGTTTCTATAACCGACATACAGTTAATACTGGGACACCAGCGCCCGACCACAACAGATATCTATTTGCAGTCAATAAGACCCAGCCTAAAAGGGGCCTTGAAGAATCTCGAAATCAACAAGTCCCTTATCTAATTCCCTTATACAAAAACAATGCGCTGGCTAAGTTATTGAAATCTGGAGCCGATGGGCGGATTCGAACCGCCGACCTACTGATTACGAATCAGTTGCTCTACCAGCTGAGCTACATCGGCCTGCCTTGAAGAGATGTCGTATTTATATGAAGGGT
>JAGVVH010000186.1 GCA_019135895.1 Bacteroidota bacterium
TATTTATCTAGGAGATAAAATCCATATTCTCTATAGAGCAATGTCAAAAGATAACACTTCTTATATTGGCTATGCTTCCAGCCTTGATGGTTTTAATTTAGACCAAAAATTAGAGGAGCCGATATACAGCCCGCGAGAAGATTTTGAGGCTAAAAAAGTTCCCAATGGCAATTCAGGTTGCGAGGATCCAAGAATTACAAAAATGGGAGATACTTTATATCTATGCTACACCGCTTATGACGGCATAAATCCCCCACGAGTTGCCATCTCTACAATTAAAGAAAAAGATTTCTTGGACCAAAAATGGGATTGGTCTAAACCGATTCTAATTACTCCAGAAGGATTTGATGATAAAGACACTTGCCTGTTCCCTGAGAAGTTTGAAGATGGTTATTTTATTATCCATCGGATAGACGGAGAAATTACTGGCGACTATTTGAATAAAATAGATTTTAATGAGGAAATTATAGACCGTAGTTTAAGAAATTACTGGCGACTATTTGAATAAAATAGATTTTAATGAGGAAATTATAGACCGTAGTTTAAAAATAATTGGACCACGAACGAATGCTTGGGATAGCTTGAAAGTAGGAGTATCTAGTCAGCCGATTAAAACAGATTATGGTTGGCTCGTCTTGTATCACGGAGTTTCTAAAAGCCATTCCACTTATAGAGTTGGAGCCGTTTTGCTAGACTTGAAAGATCCAGCCATAGTACTCGCTCGTAGCACTGATGCCATATTTGAGCCAGAAGAAGAATATGAAAAAGTTGGTATTGTTAATAATGTTGTCTTCCCTTGCGGGATGGTTATTAAAGATGATTTATTATTCACATATTATGGCGGGGGCGATAGGGTCGTCGGTGTAGCCACAATGAAATTGTCTGTCATCTTAGATTCTTTGGTCCGCGGACATAAGCTAGAATAAGATAAGTTGGTTAAATCTTTGGTCCGCGGACATAAGCTAGAATAAGATAAGTTGGTTAAAATAGCCCGACAAGCTTCGCTTGTCGGGCTATTTCTTTCCCACATGTCGGACATGTGGGAAATATCATTAAGAAACGGTCGTTTGTTAATGTAATTTTTTAAGTTAGAACATTAAGATTTTAGTAGTTGAACTACTAAAAAATAAAAATTGGTGTTTTACAAAATTGGTGTTTTGCAAGTCTAATTTTACCCTTATAAAATATGGCTTTAAAAAATAAAGGAACTTTTATTCGCGGCCGCGAATAAAAGTCCCAATAGACAAAAATAACCTTATTTTCTAAGACTTTTACTCGGGTTCAGGAGTAGGTTCGGGTTCGGTTGTTGGAATTGGTTCTGGGGTGTCTGTGGTTTCAGTAGGGTCGGTGGTTTCTCCAGCTGGTTCGGTTTCGGGAGGAACTTCCTCCGGTGGAGGAAGTTCCTCCCCCTCTTGCTCTGTTGTTGTATCTGTTGTGTCCGTTGTGTCCGTTGTATCCGTTGTATCCGTTGTGTCGGTGGTGTCGGTGGTGTCGGTGGTGTCGGTTTCTCCTGTTGTTTCCTCTTCGGTCGTTTCTTCGGCTGTCTCTTCTTCTGGAGGAAGTTCCTCCCCCTCTCCCTCTGTCCCTGCTTCCCCACCTCCTTCCGTCTCAGCAAAAACAGCACCATCTAATAGATTCTTTAGTCCCTCTCTTTCCACACAAGTTTCTTCGCCTAGGTCGTTTATAATACAAAGTTTTTGAGTTCTAACTTCGCGAACAAATATTTTTTCCAAACCATTGGCGGCATCAGCCAGCCAAGTGCCTATTTTAGTAAACAAATTAGCAAAGAAATTATTGGCAAAAGTCTCAGCTGATGAACCGACGACAGGAACAATCGTGCCTGATATAGCGTTTAGATTTAGATTTAATTCCTTAACGGCTTCTGTGGCAAGTGGGATGAAGGCCATATAATTTATACCCATATAGCCATTTTCTGGGTCAACGATTGAAACAGCGTCCGGGAATATTTCATTGACTTCTTGAGCGATATAACCATATTCTTTGTCGCCGGTATCTTTCATATTGAAAGATTTGGCTTGGAGTGAAGAGACGATGGAAAGAGCGTTGATGCCAGTCACTTCAACAATGTTTTCCTTAAGTCTAATATCAGAAACATCGGTGATTGTGCCAGTGTATTCAATGCTACCGGTGACATCAAGGGCAACAGAGGGGGTAGTGTTTAAAATTCCAACATAATTTGAAACTCTAAATACTTCAGTAGACCCATCTTTAACTTTAAAGATAGATTGGGGGACTGTGGCAAGGTAGGTAATTTTAATTTGGCCATCTCCTCCTTTTGAGTATTGAGTTCCCCCACCTCCTCCACCACCAGGAAAACCTCCTGCTCCTCCTATCCCAGAACTACCTCCAAGCCCACCACCACCACCTCCCCCAAGAGAATTACTTACCCCGTTAGATCCAGAAGAGTTAGTTCCACCAATTCCACCGGCCCCCCCTAGCCCGTTATCTCCAGCTCCTCCATTTCCTCCTGTATAATTTGGATAACTACCAGATCCAGTTGAACCATTTATTCCTTTTCCCTCTGGACCAGCAGAACCTCCTCCTCCTCCATATAAATACAGGGAATTATAATCAGCCCCATTACCTCCTGAATATTTAATAGATCCAACACTACTACTAGCTGCACCCCCCGATCCCCCGCTCCTTCCAGCCTGACCTCCTTTAGCCATAACGGTACTTGTATTACTAAAGTACGAATCTCCCCCTGCTGAAGTGGTATTGGAACCCAATCCAACTACTACTGTATAATTAGAACCAGAAACCACAGAAACTGAATCTGTTCTTGTATAAGCACCACCTCCTCCTCCTTCATAAGAACTGCTGTTTCCTCCTGACCCCCCTGCTCCCCAAGCCTCCACCTTAATAGAAGTTACTCCTGTTGGAGCTGTAAATGAATATGTTCCGCCTGTATCATAAATAACAGACACTTCTGCTGTTTCGGACCCTGCCGAGCTTCCGACGACTTCCAATTTTGCGCCAGGGGTGGAAGTGCCGATGCCGACGTTGCCGGTTGTAGTTAGCTTACCGTGAACTCTGAATTCAGAAAAATATGTACTACCGGTTTGTAAAGTACCGGCACTGTTAGATTCCCCGCTGGCTAAATGCAAAATATCGCCCGATCCTTGCATACTAAATTGAGCGCCGCCATGACCATAGTCATGAAAGGTTAGAGTTGGATAAAAACCATCGCTGATACTTCCCCCATATCTATCCATGATTTCTATGCTGTTTGTTTGAAAGGCTGAGTTTGACCATCCATAATCAGTAAAAGTGTTAGAAGCGTCGACCTGACCTTTACCTGAAACATGTAGAGTTCTTCTTGGATTCGTCGTCCCAATCCCCACATTCGTTCCGTTGTCATAAATAATGGAGTTACCTTGAGTGCTGGTGCCGGTCCACTTGGAAATATAGTTGGTGGTGCCGGTGCCGGTGACAGGATTGGTCAGAGCTGTTTGGAAGTATGAAGTATCATGCCCGTCGAGGAGGTCAGCATCAAGGCCGGAAGTGGATCCATCATTACCATCATGCCACAATTTATAACCAGTGCCCCAAGAAGCACTATCAAAAGCTTGGTCTGAAACATAGACATTAGAAGAGTATTTATCAAAGACTAAGGCATGACTGCTTTTTACATCACCCCCCGTGTACCCACTTAACCACAAAACATCATTCCAGGAACCACCAAATCCC
The DNA here is from genome assembly GCA_019135895.1 of Bacteroidota bacterium. Taxonomy (GTDB): domain Bacteria; phylum Bacteroidota; class Bacteroidia; order Bacteroidales; family WCHB1-69; genus JAGVVH01. The sequence continues at coordinate 3,712 of JAGVVH010000186.1, forward strand.
AAGTTACTTCCAGACAACATTGCAAGCTTTAATTTACCAGCACCAAAAGTTGGACTATTTGGTTTTTCATTTCCACCAGAAGAATAATGGCCACCCAAATAACTACCAGCTATATTCCCTGTATATGTATATAACTTATTATCAAGATAAGCCCCCTCGTACCCATCCAGCAAATCTGCATCAAGGCCAGAGCCAGAACCGTCGTTATTATTCGACCAGATTTTATGCCATGCTGTTGGTGAACCCCCCCATTGTTCCCTGAACCACAAAGAACCAGTTGCAGCCCCATTAGCCATCTGCCACCCATATCTTTCTCCTGCACCATTCGTATAATGCAAAACATTCATTCCAACATAATGCGAAGTATCCCCTGGAGAATTTGCTGGACTACTCCAAGAATCCCAATATCCATTTCCCCAATCCCAAACAGTATTTAAATCGGTAGTTCCCCATCCTCTTGTACCTACCCAATAATTTGTATCTGTAGTATAAGAACTTCTTGGCGTTGCATATTTATAACTCAATCCAATTTGTTGTTGAAAGTCTGCCACCCCTTTATATCTAATATAACCATCATCTGAAACATAAATTCTATTTATGTTTGTTGTATCTGCCATATCTCCGCTAATAGTATTAATCCATCCTGCTTGAATATATCCACTAGCATCTGTTCTAACAATCTTATTTGCTTCATTATTTGTTCCCGTATGAACATGTAACCCATCCAACAAATCGGCGTCTAGTCCTGAGCCGGAGCCGTCGTTGCCGGCGTGCCAGACTTTATTCCAAGTTCTAATACTACCAGCATCAATCGTTCTGTGATAAAAATTATCTCCCGCAGTATCAAACCAAAGTTGGCTATAATAAGAACCACCGTGTGTATTAATGTTAAACAAAGCTGACCCATTATGGCCAGTAGGCCCCCTGTTTGTCCAACTAGCATTTAGGTTTGTGACAAGGGTGGACGAAGAAACAGCTAAAGGAGCCGTGCCGGAGGCGACGGTGGAGATGAGTTGGTTGTTGGTGCGAATTGCACCGTTTACATCTAGTTTTGTGCCGGGTGCGGTGGTCCCGATGCCGACGGAGCCACTATTTATAATAGCCATCGCTTCTATGATGTTACCTTGATTTTTGGTCCAAAACCTTAATCCTCCAGACGACCAGCCTCCAGCAGTTCCAACCGTCTCTTTAATACCAAATACCCCCGAAAGAGCTACATCATTCCCTGCACCCACAGCTTCTCTACTAGCAAAAGTTAATCCTGCCCCGGTATTAAGTCCTCCGTTTGAATTATATAAGACAAGAGCCGCCCTTGTTTCATCTAGCCCCGCATTGGCTTCGTCCATTCTAATAACGACTCCTGGAATATTGGTACCCGGGTTCCTGTAAGCTGTAGATTGTTCTCCAAAATAGAAACCGTTGCCGTTGGCAATAAAACGCCCTGTAGAATTAAAAGTAGAAAGACCTGGAACGTGCAAGCTAGTTACCGGACTCGTCGTCCCTACCCCCACATTTCCGTCGGCTCTTACATACATTACGGAGCCGAGGGAGTTTTGGAAATCAGCGACAACACTAGATGTTGAATTTGATTCATGGCGAACTTTTAAGGCGGTGTAACCAGAGGCACTTGCTTTGTAAACATTTAAACCATCTTGACTGGCACTGCTGTCATTCACATAAAGTTTGGCTGCGGGTGCGGTGGTGCCGATACCGACAGAGCCAGAAGACTTAATAACTATTCCACTTGTTGGTGAGTTTTGTACACCAGTTATGGCAATATCGTGAGAAGTTGCAGGTAATAAAGGTTGCATAATCATAGGATTATTAACACCAAACCAATTTCCTTCATATTGTCCAAACATTGTACTATAATTCGTTGTGTTTATCTGAAATCTTACATCAGTAGCAGATGCTGCTACAAAAGTAGCAACATTTATATTGTTAGAGACTAAAGCTAAATCGTTAGTTCCACTACTCATTATTCCACCCGTACCATTACCTAGTCTTATGGCTGGGCTAGTAGCAGTGTTGCCAATAAACCTACCTTGACCATTGACGTCAAGTTTGTAAGATGGTGCGGTGGTCCCGATGCCGACGTTTCCAGAAGGAAGAATAAATAACCCCTCAGAAGAAGCTGCAAATCGACTTGTTGAGACAGGGAATTGATAAGTTGTATTAGCAAGGTATCCTGCCACAGTAGCCCCAGTCCCAGAAGTAGAATCCGCTATAAATGTACCATTCGTTTGAATTTCAAAATTCAATATGCCAGCTCCAGGAGAAGCACTTACAGCTCTTGCTCTAATTTCAAATGCTCCTCCAGTTGCTGTCCTTCTGACATCAATAGCATAATCTTGGGCACCAGTATAAGAACGATAATTTTTTGTTGGGACCTGCATCCAGTCAGTAGTTGAACCAGTGTAATATACATCCGTTATTTCATACACAGCAGCATTGATGGTACTACTATGATGATTTGATTGGAATATTGTCACATAAGTACCCTGACCATTAGTTGTCACGCTCCCCAAATTCACCCAACTACCCGCTCCTGTCGCGATTGACCTCGAGATGGTTGTGATATGTCTTTTATTTATAGTATCAGTCGTATTCATTTTTACATCACCAGTCACCTCCAGTTTTGCCCCTGGCGTCGTCGTCCCGATGCCCACGTTGCCAATCCCATCAATAACCATTCTTCTTGAACCATCAGTAGAAAATTCCATACCTGAATTACTCATTCCCACAATTCCAGCACTAATCCCCGCATAATTATTTGTATCTGTATTTTTCAATTTAATACTACTTCCCCCTCCTCCAATAACAGAACCCAGAGGACCAGCAATTTCCAACTTCGCCCCCGGCGCCGTCGTCCCGATGCCGACGTTGCCACCTGATTCATTAATTAAAACATCTGCTCCATTTGTTCTCCATTTATATACACTGTTTGTGTAATCATAAAGACCAATAGTTGTACCACCTATTTCAAAACCATATGTACTAGACCCAGCCCTATCAAATTTCATTAGAGATGAACCGCTAGATAAGACGTGCAACCTAGAAGTTGGGCTCGTCGTCCCAATACCGACGTTGCCGCCTACAGGAGCAAGAGCTAAATTGTAATCATCCCAATTTACACCCGAATGAAGAGGCTGGATAAATGCATAGTTATTAGTAGTATCAAAACCCATCAATACTTGTTTTGTACTATCAGTTGCTCCTTGTAATATTAATTGAGCATTTCCATAACCAACTAAACCAGGAACATCGCGAGCAACTTGTAATTTTCCCATACTAGGACTTGTCGTCCCGATGCCGACATTTGTGCCGTTGTAATAGATATTTGAATTGGCTAGCCCTGAAGTATCACTAACATGATATGGAACATAGCCGTTGGTGAGATTGGTGAGTTTGGCGGTGGTGGCTGAGACTGAACCATTAATTATACCGTCTCCGTAAGAATGGAAAGACCCGTCACTTGATCTTATCTCAAATTTAACAGCGGGTGTAGTTGAACTAGACGTTCCTGATTCCCATGTCCAACCATAGCCAGATGCATTTTCAATAAAACTTCTAAGAGCCCAAGAAGTGACCAGACTTCCTGAAGGAGCGGTAAGGTTCCCTTTTGGCCCCATTCCTGCTCCAGGGGGAGACATATATTCTGCCCAAGCATTAAAACCACTACTATACCACTGAATACCTGAAGCAGAACTTCCCTCTCGGTTAATATTCAAGTATGTGCCACTCATTACTAGTGGCCCTGTCATCGTATCCCCTGTCGTGTTTACCCAGTTGTCTGTGGTAGCTGGCATAAAAGAAGCTGAGCTTAGCCCATCCAGCAAATCCGCATCAAGACCAGAGCCTGCGCCGTCGTTGCCGGAGTGCCATAATTTACTCCAAGACCCCCATGTAGTAACACTAGTTCCTAATCTAGTCCACAAATTACCATTAGCTGTATAAGATAACTGCATAGGATAACCACCTGAAAGATCAGTTCCAGAGCCATAAGATCTAAAAGTTAAAACCCCGTTATATGAACCACCGTCTGAGAGACCGTTAGTACTGTTAGACTTAAAATCAACATATAAACCTAGGTCGCGATCCCCAGGAAGATCATTTATACTTCTAGAGTCTTTACTTGTGACACTATTAGTTGAGGAAGAAGACATTGATGGTATATAACCGAGAGCTTTTTGGAAATATGATGTATCGTGTCCATCAAGTAAGTCTGCATCTAAACCAGACCCCGAGCCGTCGTTGGCAGATGTCCAGATTGTGTTTCCTTCTACCGCCAAAGCTCCGGCTCCGGTTCTAACTAATGTCGTATCAGAAGCATGACCGATATTTAGAGTAGCAAATTGCGGAGCGCTGGTTGTCAGAACATTTTGATCCATAGCGTAAAGT
>JAGVVH010000483.1 GCA_019135895.1 Bacteroidota bacterium
TTGTTCAGCTAATCCAGAGCAAACCGGCCGGGGAATCCCGGCATATACAACTTGAAAGGGAAAACAAATCTGATTGGAATGCCTAAATTGTAAGTTTATGAATTAATCAGGTTAGAGAGTTTAGCGTCTTTAAGTATCAAAGATTTGTAAATATCATTATACGATTGTAGAGGCAATAACCTCTCTGGTTTTGGCAGATTCTCAAGTTTAAAAGTTATTCCGTTTTGTCCGAATGAACTAATGGAAATCCAGACTAATATGATTGTTATTACAGCCTTCATTTCTCTTTAATCTTACAGTTGTGCAGTCATGCTGCTAATGCACGCTAACGTTCGGCGGTATGTGGCGTTGCCGCTGAATCGCGGTGGCGCGTGTTTTTGCACTCGTGGTGCGGTGTAGGGTTATGCGCTTAATAGTTTATTCTCGCGTTGGCAAAAACCGTGACACCGGCGGGAGCCCCCGGCGGTGCCGGGGCGGCCTGTGCCGCATGGCAATTAACATTCTTCTTTAGTTAGAAAATTCTCGCGGCACAGAAGGCAATGACATATACCGACCTGTTAGCCACAGTTTATTTATTCTGAGTTATTGATCTGTATTCTGTAATAATCTGATTACCCTTAAGAAATAGGGGAGTCCATTGAGTTTGGTTCTCATCTATGCTTTCTTCTGTTTCTTGATGCACAAAAATGCCGTTATTTGTCAGAAACGAGAATTGAATTATACCAGAATCTGGCAATGCAAAATTCTCTGTTCTAATGGTTTCGGATAATAATTTCTGAGCACTTACTATCATCTCTTTTGCGAGATTTTGTATGGCAGGGTATGCAAATCCTCCGATAAACATCTGGCCTGATTTAAGGTATACACTGGCATCACCAGTTGAAAAGGCAACTATTGTTGCAACATTGGTCTGTATAGGCCAATCAATTAAAACTCCGTAAACTGTTGTGTTAACGAGTGGCAAATTCAGTTCAAGGTCAACAGGAGTAACCTTAAAGGCCATAATGCGATACTCCTCATATGGGTTTTTATCCGCAGGTATCTTATTTACTTGTTTCTGACAAAGAGTGACCTGAGATAGGATAACAAGCAGGATTACTGTTAACAAATGTCTTGTGTCCATAAACTATAAATTGTGGCTAACGTTTGGCCGGTATGGGGCAGCTGCCGAAGCCTCGCGGTGGCATGAGTTTTTGCTCTCGCATTAGTGTTTAGTGACATTCATATTGAGTCAAGACGCAGCCTGACGCGGCGAGCAGGGAATAGTTTTATGGTACATTCTTCTGAGCGGCTGGCGTATAAATGACTGTGCAAAAACCATGACACCATGAAGGGAGTCCCCGGCGTTCAGCCGGGGCAGCCCGGCCAGCGGCTACAATTCTCTTTTTTATTACACAGTAATCCAGCTGAGCCGGAAGGCAATGCCATATACCGGCCTGTTAGGGATTGTAGCGGCGCAAGTATTTCTCGCGGTGCAGTGATGTATGTCTTATGATGTATGTTTGAGCGAACAGAGAATTAAGGTTATAACACACGTCGCTACAGTCCTTGAAGCGGAGGAGAGCTGTTTCCAGTTGTGTGAAATAGCCAGGTCGGGCTGAATGGTTAAGTACTATCGTCATGCACATTTTTTTCTAAGTTAGGGCGGGAGGGGAGAGAGCCCGCAGCGAGACGAAATGTTGATTCCCCATGTCTTTATGATTTGATCTAGCCGCTATTGGCCCTAACGTTCGGCGGTATGTGACGTTGGCGCAGAGTCGCGGTGGCGCGTGTTTTTGCACTCGTGGTGCGATGCAGGATTACGATGTTATTTGTTTATTCTCGCGTTGGCAAAAATCGTGACACCAAGAGGGAGTGCCCCGCGGGAGCGGGGCCGGGCCGCACCGCGCAATGGTTTTTGCCCGGCGGCTTCAGCCGCAAAGCCGGGCCGATAAAGCACCAACTGGTTTTGGTGTGCCGGTCAGGCGGATCGGCGCGCAAAAACCAGTCGCGGTACGGAAAGCCAATGACATATACCGACCTGTTATAAGCCGTTTAATTCATCATTTTTCATCTTGGACCAGCCTATTGTTCTCCTAATTAGAATTATCAAAGGATTCTATTTCCTTAAGCTGGTGCTTTTCTTGAATTCTGTAATTTCTAGGTTTCAGGATGCCTTTCAATAAGTTCTAAAAACTAATAATTGCATTATGAATGAGTGACTTAGATTGAAATTCTACTTGAAGGGAATACCTTGATAAAACCTGTAATAAGACAGATGGCTGAATTGAGATGGGATTGTAAATTTTAGTCCCTTCACACTAACACAAATGTTTTTTAAATCTTCTGTATCTATAAACCCTTCAAATTTTTTGTCAAATCTTATTTGGGCTTCACGAATTATTCCTTCCGCATCAACGTAAATAATTAAACCTATCCATACATTATGAACCTTAAGGTCGTGATATCGTAAAGTGTCAATGCTTGATCTAACCTTTTCACGGATTGTATTATACTCACTTATATTTGTATCCGTGGCAATAAGTGTTCCCTCTTCAATATCGACACCCTCTGGAGGGAACTTCTTTCCAACAAAAACAGTATCATCATCAAGACTAAAGAAGATATGTGTACTATCTTGTGTCTTTTCTGCTGATACCTTGACTGCTGGTATGACTTTTATTTCATTTGAATTAGTTGAATTTGTTGTAGCACATCCGATAGCTAAGGCTAACCCACAAATGAGACTTAATCTTACTATTAAATTATGCTGTTTCAAAACAATCAGGATATTAAACCCTACTTGAAAAAGAAAGACTGGCCCATTTTATAATACGGAAAGTCCTTGAAGGCTGCTGGGATTGTCTTTTTCAATCCTTTTAATCCTTCACAAATACATTGAATGTATTCATCACCAACTAAGTTTGCATATCGTTTATTCATCTTAATCTCGACTTCTTTTACTGTTCCTGAAGAATCCATGTACATGTAAATTAGAAGACCAACATGATTATCAACAAATGAATCAAAGTCCTCAGGACTAATACAAGCTTTTATTATTTCATTTGTTTCAATGTCTTCCCGAACTGCATCTGATGAAGACAAAGATTCATAAGGGTTCATCGTACTTTTTTCTGGGGGGTACTTCTGCCCGATAAATAATGTGTCACTTTGTAAGTGATAAAGGTAATAAGTACTGTCGGCCTTTGCTTGGATAAGGTCAATCTTGTCCAAACATTGAGTTTTGTAACTTTCGTTATCGTTTCTTTTCATTATGGAACAACATGACAAGAGAGTGGGTAGTATTATTAATACTAACTGTGATAATATTTTAATTGTTTTCATGACAATCCGAGTTAATTAATATTTCAAGAATGGCAGCAGGAATCTGAGGGATTCCGTAATAATCTATTGGTCCCGAATAAGGTTCGTTTTCTTCAACGCCAGAGTTTTCATTCCATAACCGAAAAGCTTCCATATATGCCATATATTGACTTGATAGTTCAGGGGTTAAGGATGACGGAAATTCACCATTGTTATTGTCCAAAATCCCGAATATCCAAGCATCAACACCATCCATTGATTCTAGCCTGAATTATTCATAAATAAAGGAGAGAAAGTTCCCTGAAATTGCTGAAATATCAGTAAATTCAAGGTATTGACAACCTTCACTCCTTCATACAATGATAAAAAATTA
>JAGVVH010000540.1 GCA_019135895.1 Bacteroidota bacterium
TCGGAATATATTCGTTGAGAGGCCAGAGTAGTTGCTTCCAGAAAAGGTTTCCGAAGCAAAGCCCATTCTAATCCGAGACACAATCGGGTATAGTTTTCCGCATCAAAAAGAGATTGCTCCGATACTCCCTGGTTGATCACTACATCCGCTACATAATGCTTATCGTGCAGGTCGTCAATACAAACCAATTTACAGCCCTTTTCCTTAATTTTTCTTTGATAATCGGTTGTAAAAAAATAGTTATCCAACACTACGATTTCTTCTCCCTGCAACAGTGAAAGGAAAGAATCAAAATGATTTTCAGCCTGCAAAGAGATAAAACGGCAGACTTTATTCATTTCACTTATTTGATAATCAGTAGGATTTACTGTAAAAAAAACACAGTCAAAATCCTCTTTCAGCATATCCGCCAAAGCAAGCGTCCGGATAAAGTGACCGTACCCGATTTGTGGTCCGGCATCCGCCCGAAAGAAAATTGTTTTGCGGTTTGTCATAGTTTAATGCAATAATTTGTATTTCATTTCAGCCAGTTCCCAATCCGTTTCCGTATCCAAATCCTGGACTTGTAATTCGGATAAAATGATAGCACCTGTATTTTTTCCCCATATCTTGCCTTGTTTTAAAAAAGCTTCCACATTAAAAAAATAGAATTGCCCAGCATCGTGGTATATCGGTTCCAGATCTTGAGAACGTGCATTATGATATTCAGGCCAAACCATATTAATTGTTTTTCCTGAAAATTTTAATCCTCTCATTACAGGATAAGAAAAAGGTACTACCGGGAAGATGGAATCAAAACATTCCGAAACAAATTGTTTATAAGCACTATTAAGAATTTTAGCCGTAATAAAAGGAGCGGTTGAATATATGCAGCAGGCAGTTGAGAACGATTGACCATTGGCAGCATATTGAGAAATCACTTCTTTTATTACATCTGAGGTTGTGGCATAGTCATTGGAGGTCTCGGTGCTTCTCATAAAAGGTACCGTAGCTCCAAAACGGACTGCAATATCGGCAATTTCCCAATCATCCGTAGAAACCATGATTTCATCGAAAAGTCCCGATTTTAAAGCGGCATCAATAGAATATGCAATAACCGGTTTCCCGAGAAACGGTTTAATATTTTTATGAGGAATTCGTTTACTTCCTCCTCTTGCAGGAATGATCGCTATATTACTCATTTGTTTTCTTCTCGTTTTTTACTTTCCAATAACCTCTTGTTCCCCCAACACGTTCGATAATACCAAGATTTTTCAATATTTCGATATGTTTTTGAACGGCAGACCCGTTAATCTTTAATTCATCTGCTATTTGATTTCTTGTAATAACCGGATTATTAATGATCAAATCCAATACTCTCTTTTGAGAAACAGTTATTTGACCACCTATTTGACCACCTATTTGACCACCTATTTGACCACCTATTTGATCTGTGTTTACATTATAAATGGCACCTCCAACTTTTTCAAAAGCGAGTCTTTTTTTTCTTTTTATAGTCACTGTAAAAGCATCTGTCATTTTAAATTCGGGCTCCGGCAGTCCGTAAGCCGAACAAGATTTTATCATATCTTGAATACCTGTCCCCATTTTTTCTATATATTTAGCGAGATAGAGAGATTCGGCAATCAACGGATTTCTAGGATAGGAAGAATGATCTTGCTTAAGAGACTTAAAAGTAAGAGAAGGAGGCAATTTCCCGGGATTACGGATTTCAAGTCTATCTGCAAAAAGCATCACTTGTACACTACTCGAGCAATTATAATCCCGATGCGCCACTGCATTAACAATAGCTTCTTCAATAACTTCGGGAGGAATCTCGTATGCTGTAGGAGCAATCGGACTAAATGCTCGTTCGCCAACCGCATAATCAATTTTGGATAAGACAAAATTGACTGCCTGATCAATCAATTCAAATAAATTACCCTTATATGTTTGATAAGACGGGATAGGTTTTTCCACAAAAATCCCATGGAAATGAGCGCATTTTATTTCAGAAGAAAGAAAAAAACGTTGTGGATTTAGTCCAAAAAGCAAAATTGCAGCATTAGCTATTTTGCCATTGTTATACAAATTTAGATGCGTTAATAGTTTCTCTTTTGTTACCTCTTCTGACAAAGGAAAACCTCTTTCTATTTTTGCCTTATTAACAAACCATTCTATTTTTTCATCAGATAAATCTGATAATAAGGCTTCCCTACAAGTACTTTTGTCAAAAGGTTCTATTCTGATTTCTTCTTTATTTATTAAAAAAGTAACCAAACTTGAGTAAACATCACTCAGAAGTTCCGATGTAGAAGAAAAATTTCCGTATATCAACTCTGAAGATATATTATGAATAAAATTATTTATAACGGGGTGCCTTTCAGATTCATTGGCACTTAAAAGAAAAATTAATCTATATTTATTACTTTCACTTGCAGCTTTATACTCTCTAATTGTTGGAGAGGTTCCGTCCTTAAATTCATATCCAAGTTCTTTCCCAATTAATCCTATATAAATGTCAGATTTTTTAACTTCTTCAATATAAACATCATGTACTTTTCTATCTTGTGCAGGTAATTGTTCAAATAAAAAAAGATCAAAAAAATTTCCAAATAGTGTATCATGTTGCAAATAGTTCGACAAAAATTGTCTTTCTTCTGCAAATTCTTTTTGAACACTACTAAGAAAAATTTTATACTTCATTGCACAAATTCTTTTACTTTTTCAATCACATAATCCTGTTCATCGTCGGTCAGGGTAGGATACATAGGCAGGCTCAGACAGTATTCATATAAATTTTCAGCTACGGGCATATCCCCTTTATTATTGCCAAGTCTGCGGTAATAGGGTTGCAAATGTACGGGTTCATAGTGAACTTGTGAAAATACGCCGTTTGTGCGTAAAAAGTTGTACAATCCGAGACGGTTTTCCACTTGAATAACGTATAAATGATACGCATGATAAAACCCTTTTTCTACTTTGGGAACAGTCAGTCCGGTCAGCCCGGCAAAAGCATCATTATAACGGGAAGCGATAACATTACGGCGAACCAACCCTTCATCTGCTCTTTTGAGTTGAGAGATACCCAATGCCGCCTGAAAATCGGTCAATCGGTAATTATAGCCCAATTCCTGCATTTCGTAATACCAGCCGCCATGATTTTCCTGTAGTCTGTCAGTATCTTTGGTGATTCCGTGAGTTCTGTATAGCATTAACTTATCATAAAGTTCTTTCGAGTTGGTAGTCACCATACCGCCTTCACCTGTAGCAATATGTTTCACCGGATGAAAGGAAAAACAGGTCAGTTCGGAGAAAACTCCGTTTCCTGTCAGTTGTTTATTTCCTTTGGAATCAATAAAGTATGCCCCCGGAGCATGGCAGGCATCTTCAATAATCCACAATCCGTATTCATCGGCAATTTTTCTGAAATTTTCTCCGTCAATGGGATAACCTGTATAATCAACCGGTATAATGCCTTTATAGTAACCTCTCGGTTTTTGAGACAATAGCTGTTTCAATTTTTCGATATCAAGCAAATAATTTTCCCTGTTAATATCGCAAAAAACAACATTACCGCCGCAATAGCGCACACAATTGGCAGAAGCGGCAAAAGTCATCGGAGTAACAATAACATTATCTCCAGGCTGAACATTCAATGCCATGGCAGAAATATGCAGCGCAGCAGTTCCG
>JAGVVH010000292.1 GCA_019135895.1 Bacteroidota bacterium
TGTTGCGCTTCAAACGGATCGGCAGGAATGCGGGCAAGATCCTCAAGGAGGATATCCTTCAGAATTTCAAGACGATTGGAAAAGACGACATGAAGGCCCATAATGTTGAACTTTCACTTTTTTTTCAAAACAAAATAATTAAAACAGATCATCATTCGATAATAGAATGCCGTGTCAATCACTACCACGTTTTATGAACGCAAAGCAAGGTCTCACCGACAGAGGCACGTCGCATGATTTTGGACGAACCGGAGGTAATATGTATCTGCTCGATTTTTCGGAAGAACAGAATGATCTGATTATTGGTCGGATACAGATTCCCGCAGATTCTGTGGTTCCCAAAGTGGCGCGGGCAAAAAATGAAAAATTTGTTAACAGATTTTTCAGGGAACATGTTAAATTAATCAAACATAAAAAGTGTGATCTTGCCGTTGAGTATGTCACTGATTGATAAATCCGACTGGAATCAACGGTGGAGCAGTATCATTTTAATGACTGAGCTGTGTTGAGAAGAAATGATTCATATTATACCCGTCAATAAACTCAGCGCCAGAGCCTTAAGAGGCGTCATAGAAGAATTCATATCCAGAGCCGGGACCGACTACGGCGCTGTTGATGCTTCCATGGAAACAAAATTCAAGCAGGCAAAAGCCTCCTTGCTGAATGGATCGGTTGTGCTTGTTTTTGATGACGAGACGGAAACCACAAATATGTTTCGGGTCGATGATCCTATCCTGAAAAAAATTTATGCTCTACCCGAAGACACGGAAACGAAGGAAGCCATTCTGGCTGAAATGATCAAACCGGAAAAATGAATGTAGAATTTTATCACGATTTTATCACAATGCCCTAAAAAAAGAGGTCACAAACCGGTTTTAAGGCTTGTAACCTCTTGATTTTACTGGTGGGTCAGGGCAGAATTGAACTGCCGACACTCGGATTTTCAGTCATCAAGAAGGGAGAATATTGATTAACCACTGCCTAAATAATGTTTGCCATTGTTAGACTTCCGACACTTCAAGGCATAGTATCATTGGTTGGTATTATGCCTTGTTTGTTTTTCTTAACTATACAGTTACTATACAGGGACATTGGCAGGGCAGTCACTACTCTAGGAAATTATTATATTTGCCAGCACAACCAATAATTCACTACAAAAAAATTATGGAGATGTTAAAAAATGTTCAGTTTTAGAAATATTTTTGGATGATGCTTCTGTGAGAGCGAGAACGAAGTCCATGACAGGTTGACAAAACTTAACCTTGCCAGTGAATTATTGCCCCAATACACACGCGCGAGGGAATTTAGATTCTTTGCTTAATGTTAGGTTTTGCAAACACGAACAATACGCACGTATGAGGATAACCTGTCTTGATCATTCTTTACCCTGTTTACAATAGTTTATCCTGTTCCCCTTTGTTCCCCTCTTTCGAGGGATTGACAAATCAATTTCATAAGAGTACGTTTTTTAATATTCAAATCACAATCAGCAACAATGATAAAAAAGAAAGGGGTGCATGATGAAATATGGCAGGCATTATTTTGCTTTTTTAATAATAACATTTCTATTAATAAATGGTTGTGCCCACGCACCAATGCAGTTTCAACTTGCGGCAGGAACAAATCAATCTGATTATCAGTCAGCAGTGAAGTTATGCGGTGGTGACAATAATCAGGGACATTTTATTTTTGGCCCGTTGATCCTTGTTGCTCCACTGGTAGTAGCAATGGAAGGTATAAATTATCATCAGAAAGGCGAAATGCAAAATTGCATGGAAGCAAAAGGATTCAAGTGTGTCGAAAATTGTCATCATCCATCGTCTATTAAACCCACACCGGTTGATCCCACACTTTTGGCTAAATGGGAAGAAACCATTAAAGCGGATAAAGGGAAAGAATGGGTATATTATGCAAAAACTCCTTCTGGAACCTCTTTATATTATTGTCCATCATCTGTATCGGTTATAGATCAAAGATATATTTATTTTAGGGAACAATTAACACTTTCAGATGACAATAAAGAAAATTATAGTTACATTTGGCGTTCATGTAAGGTTAATTGTGCAGACAAAATATTCAAGCTTTCGGACTTCGTGGCAATTGATAAAGCTGGTAACGCCGTAGACCCGAATTTAACCGAAACAGAATGGCGTAAAGTAGTAGAAGCTTCCCCATTAGGTACATTTGCTTTCAAACTTTGTAGCGAAAAGGTCCAACAAGGAAAAGAGGGGGATGTGAGTAAGACATCAACAAAAGAGGACAAGCCTGTTACTCTCAATCAAACCGTAGTTTCATCACCATTGCCCAAACAGGAATCAACCGCTTCAACTTTATCAAAACTAATTGTTCCGCCGCCATTGCCACAGGAAGAAGAATGGTGGATAAGTATTGATGGTGAGCAAAAAGATGGACCTTTCAAAACATCTAAAATTATGGAATTATTATCTTCAGGTAAAATAACAAGCAATACATATATGTGGAAAGAAGGCACGACGAATTGGAAACGGATTTCAGAAATAGAACAATTAAAAAATTATTAACTGTGATTTTTGAGAATATTAATTATGGACAAAAATTTAATATTGCCGGTGAGTTTTCCGACCAATACGCACGCGCGAGGGGTTTGCAAAAGTTAACATTGAGCAAGAGTTTTCGGAACAGTACGCACGCGCGAGGGAGTGGTGGGTAAAAGTTGGTATGTTGAATCCTCATAAATCCTCATGTCAAATCCTTCTAAATCCTTCTTGGAAAACCTGTCAAAAATTGTCATTAAGAACACCTATTAAGTCAATATTTCATAAGAGATAAACCTTGACATCTTTCAACACGTGGCCTTACCATTCATTACCTGTCAAACTCGAGAAACAATTACTTAGGCAATTTATAACCTCATTAAACCTCATATTGAAAAATCTAACATCACAAAACTTGTTATTTAAACTTAACTGCAAGAATGAGTTTTGTGCCCAATACGCGCGTGCGCGAGGGGAGATAGTCTTGTTTTAGGGAGGCTAAAAACTCCAGATGGCTTTCTTTAGGGACTGTAAAAACTCTTTGTCTTCTTTTAGGGAGTCCGAAAACTACGATATCGGCAAAAGATATTTATTTAATAAAAACAATTATGAATAGAATTTTGGGTTGAATAAAACCTTTCAAAACCTAACATTCAAAAAGAGTTATGTACCCGGCACGCGCACGCGCCAGGGAGAATAATACTGCATCCTGATAAAACCTGAAATAAATATTAAATCATGGCCTTTTTATGGAGTCCAAAAACTCTTGTGAGCTTTTTTTTATGGACTAAAGAAACTATTTTTTGCTGACTGATCAAGCTAATAACAGAAAGTAAAAATGTATAGACAAGCAGTTGTTTAAAGTAAAACTCATTGATTGCCTGTTAATTGGCAAAAAACTCGTCTAAGCATAATTGGAATTATTCGGCATGTAAACAACGCATTACATATATATTCTTTTTCTGTAGAAGTGATGCCAAGTAAAAGAATTTGTATCTCTGTAGTAATAATCTAAGTATGCAACGCCTGGGCTAGCATATACTTCCACAACACCAATAGCATCAACTCCCGTGCCCCAATAATCATTTATCATGGTTACGTTGATACCTGTTTTTTGTCCGGTGAATTGTTTAAAATGGTCATATGTTTTTGATGATTTGAAAAAAGCATAACCAATGGAACCAGAGAATAATAATATTATTAATATGAAGGCAATGACGAATAATTTCTTTGTTTTCATTTTTTATTCTCCATAAATAAGCGAAACAATCTTAATGAAGCGTTTTATTAATTTCCTTAATCAGTAATTCGTAAACAGCTAACCCCTCGTCGGTTAACTGACCAAGACTGCCCAGCTTTATGAGTTCAGGATAAGGTAAACGTGATTGAGCATCTAAGATTTTCATTTCTTCTTTTGTTTTTAATGTGTTTTTAACTTTGTTTATTATTGTATCTTTAAATTCTTCATATTTATTTGAAAATTTCTCTCGTTCTGCGACATTGCATTGGTGAACCAAACCTCTTTTTCTTATTTCTTCCAAAACCATATTTGTAGCGTTTAATAATTCCATGTCCTGCTCATTGCTAAATTCGACTATTGATCTTGCACGATTGTATATTTTAATAAGGTCATCACCTGGGATTGTATTCAATCCGTTTTCGCTTATGGATGATTTCAGTAATTCAATAAATTCTTCGTTTTGTTGTTTTACTGAAGATACGGGATAGGTTGGGCTACTTTGCACGCCTTCAACAGACCTCGTTTCTGCTTCACGTATAATATTTTTTATTTCAGTATTTTCATTAATTGAGGTTTCAGACCAACAAGTTACAACAAGGCATCCGGCCATTATATCGTGAAGACCTTGCTTCTTTTTTGTGAAGGCAACTATGATGAATCCAATACAAAGTATAATGGAAGAAGCAAACTTACTAAAATGACGTCCGGTTGCCCTGCCAAAACCAATTTTGTGCCCATTCAAATCAATTACTTTGATTCCCAGAAACATTTTCCCGATTGTGCCTTGATAAGCAGAACTTTCCATTAAGGCATAGTAAAGCCAAGTTATGATTATGCCCCAGAAAGAATACTTCCCCTTCAAAACTTCGGCACTATCTGTTTCATCTGTAAAAAAAATGATTGCAAATATGCACATAATTGCAAGTAGAATAATCAAATCTATGAACCATGCCGCGACTCTTTTCCAAAAACCTGCGTAGCTGATTAATTCATTCATGGGTTCTTCTGCCGATACTGTTGTGCCTAAGACCTTACTTTGTTGATCTAACAAACCCGTCGATATGTTTTTAGTTAAGAAGAATGCCAGCCCCCCGACCACGAAAACACCGATCCACTGAATGATCAGCATAGAAACGTTTATCGTCATGTAACCACGCTTGGAGAGAGCGAAAATCCAACCATAACCCATGTTATAAACTGTGCCGCTTCTGACTGCTTGAAATGGTGGGTATATCAACATGGCCACAACAACGACAATGACTGCAATCAATATGTGCTTTTGATTTTTATTCATTATGCTGCCTCACCGTCATTATTTTTAAACACCTTTGACAGGTAGGTTACGCGGATATAGTCTTTCATGGCAGCCTCTTCGACTGCGCCGAACGGTTTTATTTTTTTGTAAATTGTAAAAAAATTTATACTATGTGACGAATAATTGATCAATATATTAACATTTTGTTGTCAATAGTCAACAGAATATAACTCTCGATTCTGTTAGGTTTCTTCCAATGGGAGGCGAACTTGACAATCGAAGAGGCATTTGGAGAAGTAATTAGAGATCTCAGAAAATCAAATCAAATATCTCAAGAAAAACTTGCAGAGCGTAGCAGGCTAGATCGCAGCTTCATTTCATTAATGGAATGTGGCCACAAGCAGCCTTCGTTAATAACCATTTATCAACTCGCAAAAGCGTTCAAGCTTTCAGCATCTAAATTATTAGCACTCACAGAAGAAAAAATCAAAAAGTAATAAACAAAGGCAATCCTAATACCTTAACTTCAGTACTACATTTTCCCTCGGTCTTTATAAATTATTATGTATTTTATTAGTTGCAATGTTTTTAAGAAGTTGTATATTTATTGCAAATTATTAGATTTTTACTCCCATTATTAAAGCGTATAGAAAATTACGTAAAAGATTTATCAACCTAACTTAATAACTATGTCCGCTTTCTTAAAAACTTACCTTGCGCATAAACTAACTGAAAAACGTTCTATTTCCGATCCAGAAAAATTAAACAACACTATCCGTTCAGCAAATATTGACTTGAATCCACATCAAGTTGATGCCGCAATTTTTGCTTTTAAAAGTCCTCTCTCTAGAGGAGCGATTCTTGCTGATGAGGTTGGCTTAGGAAAAACTATTGAAGCTGGTCTAATTATTGATCAGCTTTATACTGAAGGGCGCCGGAAAATTCTTGTATTAGTGCCTGCTTCTCTAAGAACGCAATGGCAAGACGAATTACTAAATCGGTTTAGTTTGCCAAGCGAAATAATTGATGGCGCGTCATTGAAGCGACAGCAGAAAGAAAAGATGATTGAAAACCCTCTTAAGGATGGGGGAATTTTTATTGCCTCACACAATTTTGCATATCGCTATGACTACATTTGCGCGAACGTAATTTGGGATTTAGTAGTCATTGATGAAGCACATCGAATGCGCAATGTATGGCGCAAAGGTAACAAGACAGCTAAAAAAATCAGAGAAGTCATTAAGAATAGACCCAAAGTATTACTAACCGCAACTCCACTCCAAAATAATTTGATGGAATTATATGGTTTGACCAGCTTTCTTGATGAAAATTATCTTGGCACAGAATTTTCGTTCAAAACACTCTTTGCAAATCCTGTAAAAAAGCGTGGTGAAACGTCACGACTGAAACAGTTAAGAGAACGGTTGATGGGGAATATTGACTCGGGAACCGGAATGATTAGTGGTGGAATTTTAACACGTACTTTGCGTAAGCAGGTTATGGGGTTGATACCTTTTACGAACAGGCACAGTATAACCGAAGATTTTGCACCAAACGAAAACGAAATGGAATTGTATGACACTGTCAGTAATTATTTGCGGCGCCCGGTACTTGCATCTACAAAAGCCACACAGCGAAACATGATGGAACTTGTCTATCGAAAAATTCTCGCAAGCTCAAGTTTTGCCATTGCCGGAACGCTGAATAATGTGGCTCACTTTTTGGCAAAGCGTTTACAGAGAGAATTTGATACCCCTGTTGAAGAAATAAATAAACTTGCTGAAAACTTAAAAATAGAAAGCGAGCGGAAGTATGGAAGAGTTTTAACTGAATTATTTTTCCCGGCTTACGATAAGATTGTCACTGAAATGGAACAAATAGATTTACCTGGCCTGGATGATGTTGAAACCTCTTTGTCAAAACTGGACGAGGAAACTCAAGACGCCGATGATCTTGGTGAAGATGATTTGCTCAGCGACAAAAACAAAAAGTTTGTAGAGCGTGAAATTGATCATAAATTTACTAAAGAAGAGGTAATAAACGAACTCAAAGATGTACTCTCATATTATTATCTTGCCACTACAATTGATAAAAACCAAAAGAGTCAAGCGCTGGTCCGCGTCCTTGATAAAGTATTCAAATATGCCGATAAACAGACATGGCCGCAGAAGGCGGTAATTTTTACAGAGTCGCGCCGTACGCAAGATCATCTCGAAAAACTATTGGACGGGATTGGATATAAAGTTATTCTTTTCAATGGCAGTAATGCCAGCAAGCGTGCTCAGGAAATATTTTCTGAATGGCAAAGAGAATTTCCTAAAGAAGCTGAAGAAGGTTCAAAAAGCATCAATTTGAGAAAGGCGCTCATATGGAAATTTATGAGTATGGGGAAAGGCGTTTTAATAACCACTGAAGCAGGTGCGGAGGGTTTAAATCTTCAATTTGCAAATATAGTTATCAACTATGATCTGCCTTGGAACCCTCAAAGGATTGAGCAGCGCATTGGTCGTTGTCACCGTTATGGACAAAAGCTGGATGTACTTGTTATAAATTTTCTCAACAAAAAGAATTATGCTGATCAACGCGTTTATGAATTACTCTCGGAAAAAATAAAATTATTCGGCAATCTGTTTGATTTCAGTGATAAGGTGCTGGGAACAGAGCAACTAACCGATGACGGTTATGAAGTGAGAGAAATTGCGCTTGGTGGACTTGGTACCGGTCTTGATTTTGAAAGAAAGATTCTTGACATATATCGCCACTGTCGAACTGAACAACAAATAACCCGTGGCTTTCAGCAACTTCAGCTGGAACTTTCAGACATAATTGAAGATAAAATTGAGGATGCCCAGAGAAAAGTCATTCAGCATTTTGATGAAGAAGTCCGGTGCAAATTACGAATTAGACAAAAAGAACTTGATGACTCCCTTGATCGTTTTGATTCACAACTGAGAAAATATCTTCACTTGTCCTTTGGGCCTGCAATAAAACCGATACACCGCAATATTTTTGATTATAATGGAACTGCTTATTATTTGGGACGTCTTTCAGAAGGAGACAAAGAAAAGGGATATAAACCGGCACATATTAAAGAACCTTTCATCAAAGAGCGTCTTGAAGCAGATAAAAGGATCAAAGGGATTTCAGGTAAAGTAGTATTTGTTCATAACAGCAATAAGGAACATAGGCCTTTTGATGATTTAGCTGATAAAGAATGTCAGCTTGTTGTGGAACTGCTGAAATGTTCGCGAAAAACAATTAATGACATGGCGGAGGAATTTGAAAAAATAATTCTTACCGGTTTTTTCAAAATCGGAGACAGATGGGAGCAAATACCAAATCCGAGACTGGAAAGATTATTTGACCTTGATATTACAACCGAAGACAAAGCAGATTTCCGTCCGCATGATACTTTGGAAGATGCGACGGCAAGCCAATTAAAGAACGCCCAGATAGAAATAAATGATGAAAACGAAACTTACATTTATGAGGAAATGGATCGTCTTGACCAATTTGTAGAAGAATCTCTTTTGAAATTCAGACAGGAAATGGACACTCGTGAAAAGGAGATAAAAGAATTACAGAGAACAACTCGCGCCTCACGCACACTTGGTGCGCACGAGCGTGACCAAATACAAGCTGAAATTGACAAAAAGCAAAAAGAACTTTTTAAAGCGCAGAAGAAATATATTCAGGCGCAAGAAGAACAATTTGTAGATAAAGACAAAAGAGTTGCTGATTTACGCAGTAAGCTGCAAATGAACTTCAGCCATGAGAGGATTGCGGCAATTAATTTCACCATCATTTCATAAAAGGATTGAATGCCAAATGATCAAATTGCTAAAAGACAGAATAGCCAAGTTAAAAGATAAGGCCACAGAACGCTCATATTATCCTTTGCTTTGTTCATTTTTTGAAGAGTACGGGAAAAGTGGAGCGTTGAAACTGCAAGGGCTTCAGGCAACACCGGAAGAAACATCCACTCAGTATGAAAATCTGATAGGGTTCCCCGATATTACTATACGCAACAAAAATGAGCTTATCGGCTGGGTTGAAGTAAAAGTACCAAAAGAAAATCTAAACGCTGATAAATTTCAGGTGCAATTTACAAAGTATAAAGATTCTCTTGAAAATATTATTTTTACTAACCTTCGTGAATGGCAATTGTGGCAATGGGAAGAAGGTGAATCAAAAAAGACGGCGGATGTTTTATTTGATTTGACTGATATTAAGCCAGCGTCAAGCAAAGAATTTGAAAGCTTTTTAATAAAGTTTTTTGAAGGTCGTGCCTATCAAACGCGAACCCCTAAACAACTTGCCTTAGCCCTCGCTAAGAAGACAAGGTTTTTATCAAAACAAGTAGAGGAAGCGTTGGAAAAAAGTAAATCTGATTCAGACTTACAAAAACTCAAAAGTACATTTGAAAAAACACTCATTCAGGATATTTCCGAACACCAGTATGCCAACATGGTGGCGGAAACAATGGCTTACTCATTGTTTCTTGCTGCATTGGAGCATTCAAAAAACGGCAATGGAACCGTACTTACCCTTACTAATGCGATTGATTACCTCCCGACTAATGTGCCAATTCTTGCCGATCTTTATTCTCTTATTAAAAAAGTTGCGGGAACAATACCAACTATATACGAAGCAACACGGCTTTTAGTTGATCAACTTAATGCTTCGGATATTGATCGAATACATCAGAAACTTGTTGAACATAAACCTGGCGAAGATCCAGTTATCCAATTTTATGAACCATTTCTTAAAGAATATGATCCCAAAGAACGTGAAGCTCGCGGCGTATATTACACACCAAAGCCTGTTGTGGATTACATCGTTAAAAGCGTTGATTGGCTTTTGCGCAATAAGTTTGGTAAAGTAAAAGGGCTTGCCGATGAATCTGTACATCTTCTTGATCCGGCAACCGGCACCGGTACATTCTTGATGTCAGCGATTCAGGAAATTCATGCCAATGTTAGAAAAGAAAATTCAGCGCTTGGCGACGAAATGGTCAAGCGCGAATTTAATAAAATTGTCCTCTCTCACATTCTCAAACATTTTTATGGTTTTGAACTTCTCATCGCGCCATATGCTATTGCGCATCTCAAGCTCACATTAGAAATAGAACGTCTCGGGTTTAATTTTGCTTTGACGAAAAATGATGGTGATCCTGATAATGACCGGTTTAAAGTTTATCTAGCCAATACTTTAGATGATCCGCGTCCGAAACAGGAAGTCCAAGCAGCTGCGACCTCTGATTTCGGGGCCATTGCTTTCCCTTCTATACCACAGGAAAGTGAATCTGCAAGAGAAGTAAAAAAGAATGTGCCGATTCTGGCAATTGTAGGAAATCCTCCTTATAATAACTATGGTCGCATGAATCGAGGTAAATGGATTTTGAGTCTCCTAAAAGATTACAAAAAAGATTTAAAAGAAAAGAAAATCAATCTTGATGAGGATTCCATCAAATTTATTCGATTTGGGCAATGGAAATTGGATGAAACAAAATGGGGCATTTTTGCGATGATTACTAGTAATACTTTCATTGACGGTATTACACACCGACAAATGCGCCGGTCGTTAATGGATACTTATGACGAAATTTATATATACAATCTGCATGGAAGAATCAGCAAGGTAGAATCACCACAAGACGAAAGACAAGACGAAAATGTTTTTGAGAATATTACGCAAGGCGTTTCCATAAATATCTTTGTAAAGCGTCTTAAAAAAAATCCACAAACTGTCGTTAAATATTGTGAGCTATGGGGTAAACGTAACGATAAATATGCGATGCTTATAGATACGCCTTATGAACGAACGAATTGGCAAGAACTTTCGCCAGTATCACCTGACTGGTATTTTATGGATAAAGGAAAAAACTTGCCAGAATATCATGGATTATGGAAGATTTCTGATGCTATTCCATTGCAAAATAGTGGTATTCAAACTGACAGGGATGACATTATTTTCGATTTCGATAAGGCAGCTCTTATTGAAAAATTAAAAAAAGCATTTAGTGGTGAATATGATAGTACTTTCAAAAGAAAGTATCGGATAGAAAATTCAAGCAGCTATAAGTTTGCGGATAGATTGGAAGCACAAGAGTTTGATGAAAACGAAATTGTTAAATGCGCTTATAGGCCATTTGATTGGCGATGGGCTTATTACAAAATTGGCTTTACTAGCCGACCCGCATACGAAGTAATGCAGCACATGACTCGCCCAAATTTTGCACTGCAAATTTGCAGGCAGTTGTCGACGAATAACTTCCAACATATTTTTGTCTCGCGTGGCATTAGCGAGAGATGCTTGGTTTCAATCAATACGAAAGAATTGAGCTATGTACATCCACTTTATCTATATGAAGATTCGACCCAATCATCATTACTCCAAGATGAACCCCGTAAGCCTAACATAGCAGCTGGTTTCGCAGACGAATTTTCTAAGAAAATTGGAATGACATATATTCAAGATGGCAAAGGCGATTTGAAAAAATCTTTTGGACCGGAAGATGTATTTTATTATACTTATGCAATATTTCATTCACCCAATTACCGGTCACGCTATGCGGAACAACTTCAAATTAACTTTCCTCATTTGCCTCTCACTTCCGACAAAAAGCTTTTTACAAAATTAGTTCATATGGGCAACGGATTGGTTAATCTTCACCTGTTAGGTGACAATCCTTTTGACAAATCAGAAACAATATTTGATGAACCAAGGAAATGGGGAGTAAAAATTGACGGTATAAAACCGGAAAAACTTCCCGATTGGCAAGTTGCCGATATTCGATATGAAGAAAAAAATAAACGTGTCTATATAAATAAAGGACAATACTTTGAAGGCATAGAAAAAGACGTTTGGGAATTTATGATCGGGAGCTATCAAGTATGCGAGAAATGGCTCAAAGAACGCAAAAAGGCGGAACGTGCTCTTTCAACCGATGACTTAAAACATTACATGAAAATAGTCGTTTCATTGCGTGAAACAATACGCATCATGTCGGAAATTGACCGCTGCATTGATGAGCACGGCGGCTGGCCGATTAAATAATCAAAAGCAGACTGTAATATATTAATTAATTTAGATTTAAGTAATTATTTTGAGGGAAAAAAGAGTGGGCGACATTATCAATATTTATTGCGATGAAAGTTGTCATTTAGAGAATGATCATCAAAAGGTTATGGTTCTAGGTGCGGTTTCTTGTAAAGTTGAAAAAGCTAAGGACATAGCAACTGGTCTAAAAGATATAAAAATAAAACACAGCTTGAGCCCGAAATTTGAATTAAAATGGGGCAAGGTATCCAGATCAAAGGAGAACTATTATAAAGAGGTATTAAACTATTTCTTTGATGAAGAAGCGTTATCTTTTCGTGCTCTTATCGTTCCCGATAAAGAATTACTCAGGCATAAGGATTTTGGACAGGATCATGATACATGGTATTATAAAATGTATTTTACTTTATTGGAACCATTGTTGAGTCCAAATGCATGTTATCGAATTTACCTCGATAAAAAGGACACTCATGGGGGCAGTAAAGTTAATAAATTACATGATGTATTATGTAATAATATTTATGATTTTAATAGGCAGATTATAGAAAGAGTTCAAATAGTAGAATCGCACCACGTTGAGCAAGTCCAATTATGTGACTTATTGATCGGTGCTATAAGTTATGCTAATCGTGGGCTAACGTCGAGCATTTCTAAGTTATCATTAGTCAACCACATCCGTCAGCGATCAAAATATTCGCTTACTAAATCAACATTACTTCAAGAAAGAAAAGTCAATATATTTTGTTGGCAGCCAAGGGAGGTTCTTTAGTGTTAGGCCAGCCACCATTAATTGAAGTTAATGACTTCCCTGGAATTGATTACTTAGAAAAATGGAAAAAATATTTAGAACATATATATCAAGTCTATCTAACTTCTATTGCCTATGGAGGATTAAAATTTAATGGCTTACCAATAAAGTGTCAGTTTCGCCCTGAAACTTTTGGTAAACATTATGCTTTCTGGCATATGATGCAAGAAGGTAAAATTGAAGACGACAGAACCATTGATTTAGAGAGATGTCGAAGAGTTTCTTGGATAAGCTGGGTAATAAATAATGCGCATTGCGATGAACGGATTCGTGTATTCCCACAAGAACGAAATGGCACACAGCAATCATGGGTTCTTTGGCTATATGAAGAAAATTATGCAGTTATTTTGTGGGAAAGAAAACAAGGATACTTTCTTCTTAAAACGGCATTTATTGTTAAATCATATAAGTATAAAGAATTTGAACGTGATTGGCAGAAATATAAGCCATAAAATGGCTAAGGCCGCTCCTTACGGAACGGCCTCGAAAGCTCCTTCACACACATGGTGGATGAGACGACTTAATAATAGTCCAAATTTATTTATTGTCAAGAGGTTATTTCAATGGCTCCTAACCTATTTGCCATGTAATTTTGACTATTTTAGTATGTCATTTTGCTGTTTAATTTTTTGTTCTGAGAATGGGAATGGTACAGAATAAATTAGAAGAGAAACTAATCAGATACTTCAACGCAGTAGAAACGGTTAAGAAGCAGAACAAACTTAGTAGAGATAAAAAACTCAAGCTGCTTCTAGAACCTATTGTTAGTTTGCAGAATGATACATCCCCCGCTAACAGAAAACATCAATTTGCACGAGAGAATCATATTAATCTCTATGAAGAACTTGATCTCTCTGCCCTCGAAAGTAAATCTGAAGAATGGGACATTTTACCAAACTGGAAATTAGAGCAATTCGGCGATTTAGACATCAGTGCCGATCTAATCTACGTAGATTACACAAAATTCTTACCTGAAAGAAAATCAGTTTCCATATCAACAAAAATTTCTAAGGTTCGTACATCCTGGCACGAGTTATATCAGGATTGGTTGCCACATCTTGACGAAAAAAGAATACGCAGCAGAAATCTGTTGGACCAAATCCTTGTGTGTTACACGATTAAAAGAGCACAAAACGGCTATGAACGAGCAAGCGATAAATTAATATCCCTTTATATAGGAAGAGCTGCAAGCAAAGAGACTTACGACAACGTATTGAAGATGTTGGTCGCGCGAGAGAAAAATATCAAGTCGGCAAAGAAAAAGAAATTAAATTTGGATGATAAGAGTAATGTTACATCTTTTAAATACACTGACGACTTTCGACAAATTGCCAAAATCTATCTGGCATTCATCATAAGAGGGTTCAGTCCCAAAAGCATATTGGATTCTATGATCAGGGAACCGGAATCGAAATTTCTGCCGCTCCCCGCAGGAATTGTCGATGTATTTCTCAATTATTTTGGGGAATACATTCCCGGAATAGTTAAAAAATATGTCAAATATTTGGATGACGTGCAGGCAGCATTAAATGACAAAACCAATCCGTTGAATCTCATTAAATTGACGGAATCAGCGGCCGATTTACTTGAATGTTTTAATATGAAGGAAGACACGTCCCCGATAAATAAGATGGGTGCTTTTCTGAAAGATAATGCTCATATCATACAAATCGATCAAGTTATGGAAATATGGTTATTAATGCTTCCGGTTATCATGAAGATTCCCGATGCAGTTGCGCCTAACTTTGCCACCTTATTTGATCCATACACTCCGATAAACAGTGATATTGCTTTAATGAAGAATAAAAATACCGCTAGGATTCTTAATGTCTGTTACAGACCCCAGAAGATGGGTCCACGTACAAATCTCACGACATGGCTTTTCGGAGGATATGGAAGTTATAACCTGGGTAAGTTGAATCAGATGTTATGCGATTATTACTCTCGTGATGCAGATGATATAGACTCTGTTCCGTTGGATGATCCCTCTGTTCTTGATTCATCTGATGACTCTGAAGAAGAATCAGGGTTAAGAAAACACATTATTTCTAATATTTACAAAATTCGGGAACAACAAGAAGAGGCCGCCGCCGTTTCAAATGATTTGCAAGCAATGATCGAAAAAGCTAATATTTCAGATGAAGATTATGAACTGCTTTTGGATAAATATGGAGATTATACATTAGAAGATCTTGCAGAAAAACATAACCTTACCGAAGACCAAGTCCGTTACAAACTCAAATCCATCATGAAAAAACTTCAAAAAACAACAAGTTAGCCTCAAATAAAATATTTAAAATATTTTCCCACTTTTTCTTCTCCAAAACCATTTCATATATCAAGCACAACGGAAAGGAGATGGAAATGAAAGAAGAAAAAGAATTAAAGCTGCTCGACATCAACCTATCAGCATTCCTCGTATTCCACGGAATAGAACCAACTCTTGAACATCAGAACGGAAAGGTCGTCTTTGCGTTTCCGGCCAATCAGCAGGTTTATAAACTGATGAACCAATTCAACGGCGATGAAAATGTGCCAGTTGCCTCGTTCTGCACAACTTTAAAAACCTTACGAGGCAAAATGTTAACCGCAAGGGAAGGCATTCACGATAACGGAAATGGCGCGAAAAATGGAAAGAGAAATATCTTCTAATAAGAATCATCACCTATCCCCCAAAGAAGCAATCAGAGCGCAATGTCTAGCTTGCGTCGGCGGTCATAAAAAAGAAATTGCATCCTGCAATGGCGACGACTCGATTCCTGGCTTTCATATCTGCCCTTTTCATCC
Organism: Bacteroidota bacterium; assembly: GCA_019135895.1. GTDB lineage: Bacteria > Bacteroidota > Bacteroidia > Bacteroidales > WCHB1-69 > JAGVVH01. The sequence goes on from JAGVVH010000292.1 coordinate 15,666, forward strand.
TTATAGGCTCGGCAAAGGCAGACCATCAATAAAGTTGATTAGAAAATTTTGTCTTCAATGTATGGGCGGAAGCAAAGTCTTTGTCAAAGAGTGCCCAACGGTGGATTGTAATGTCCGTACTTTTCGCTTCGGAAAAAATCCGGCACGTGCCGGTATTGGACGTAGTCGGACAGAGCTGGCTTTATTAAGGTCAAAAGTTAGGCCTTGAGTAAGAAAAATTGCGGCAAATTTGAACGAACAAGAAACAGGCAATGGTAAGGCAAATGGGAGAATTAATTCACCGAAGAAAATCCATCTCACCGTCTAATAATTTATTACAGGCAGCCTTGAATTATGCCAATAGCGGATTTTCAGTGATACCGATAATGCCGGATAAAAAGCCTTTTATTAAATGGGAAAAGTACCAGACGCACCGGGCCACAGAAGAAGAAATCCGGCAATGGTTCAGTAAGTGGCCTAATGCCATGATCGGAATCGTTACAGGACAAATTTCAAGGCTATTCGTCATCGATTGTGACACAGTGGACGGATACAACAGTATTGAAAAACTCCTGCCCGATTCTTTAGAGATTCCAACAGCAAGAACACCGCGTGGTGGCTGGCACTTCTACTTCAAATATTCGGAAGATTCAGATTTTACTACCAAGGCCGGAATAATGCCGGGCGTGGATATACGGGGTGAAGGTGGTTACATTATTGCAGCACCATCGGTTAACGCGGAGGGCAAGTCTTATACCTGGCAAATATCAATAGCAGACATTACCGAGTTGCCTAGCCTGCCGCACTCTCTCAAGAGTGCATTAATTAATAAAAGTACATTATATAGAGCAGGTGTAGACACTTTTGTAGACAATGCCACTTTTTACAAAGCCGGGACTCGAAATTCTGATCTCTTCACGGTAGCAAATGCGCTTACAAAAAATAAGCTTCAGAGAAGTTTCATTGACCAAACTATTGAAATATTAGCGAAAAACTGTTCTCCGCCTTATCCGCGGAAAGAAATTGAATCAATAATTTCATCGGCAATAGACAGGTCAGACCGTAAGGACAGGATACTCGCTGCCGATGTTCGCGAGTGGATTTTGTCTACAAATGGCGTCTTTTCGTCTACAGAAATCTACAGTTGTCTACAACTGTCTACACGGGAAGATAGGAAGAATGTTTCAATAATTCTAAAGAGACTTTCTCAAGAAGGTCTTATTGAGAAATATGGAAATAAGAACGGTCAATATCGCTGTCTTGATAATGAACTTGCTCCTTTAGATTGGCAGAATGCGGACGTAGATCCGCTTGATCTTATCTGGCCCTTCGACATCCATGGTCTTGTTTCAATGTATCCGGGTAATGTAGCAGTTATTGCCGGAGCGCCCAACAGTGGTAAAACTGCTTTTATTCTGAACTTTATTAGACTCAATCAAAATAAGTATCAAATACATCTATTCTCATCCGAAGGTGGCAAGGAAGAATTACGACAGCGTATATCAAAATTTGAATATCCTCATAAATCTTGGAACTTTTTTGCATGGGATCGTGCCAGTGATTTCGCGGATGTTATTAAGCCGGACGATATAAACATCATCGACTATCTGGAAATTCACGATGAGTTTTATAAAATCGGTGGCATTATTAAGTCAATATCTGACCGACTCAAGTCCGGCTTTGCTCTCATAGCAATTCAGAAGAATAACGGGAGGGATGAAGGGCTAGGTGGTACCAGGGGGCTAGAAAAGCCGCGGTTATATTTATCGATGGATGCAGGCCGGCTAAAAATAGTTAAGGCAAAATCACGGGTTGATGAATCAAAGAATCCGAACGGGTTATCTATTGATTTTAAGTTGGCCCAGGGATGTAAGTTTGTCCCACAATCGGAATGGTACAAACAGTAAAATTAGGCGCACAATCATTACAGGGTTATTTGGAAGTAAGATGAAAGCAGAACTTGAACAGCAAGATATTGAAGCAATTGCACTCAGAGTAGTAGAGCTACTGCAACCACTCATGACTGCCAAAGCTAAATGCGTTGATGATAAGATTTTGGACATGACCGCACTTGCTGAATATCTGAAAGTGAATAAAAGCTGGATTTACAAAAGAACAAAGCAATTTGAAATTCCCTTCATAAAAAAAGGCAAGTATTGTCTGTTCAGAAAGTCGGATATTGATGCGTGGCTGAATAAGGATTCTATAAAGCCTCTGGTAGCACCGAATAAGCCAAGAAAACAGTAAAAAGGCATTCGGATTGTTTATCTGATGATGGTTATAAAATGCATAAGAATAATCAATATATTACAGACATTGTATAGTGGATTGTATAGTGAAAAAAATATTTCAGTTCCCCCCCTTGACGTGAACTTAGTTCAGGTGTATATAAAGAACCTTGAAGACGGAAAAATGGACATCAGAAGAAATCAAAGCATTGAGAAGTCGGTTAGGTCTCTATCAGAAGGACTTTGCTCAGATGATAGGGGTAACAGAGCGTTATGTAATTTACTTAGAAAAGGGGGTGAAGCTACCTAGTACGACATTGAAGATTTTATTATCCATGATTGACGAAAAAGAAAAAGGAAAGGAGACGAAACATGACAGAGAGAAGTAAATATCCTAAAGGTATTTACAAACGTGGGAATCTATTCTGGCTCAGATATGCAGGACTTGATGGGAAGATCGTATTTGAACCCACAGGAAGTGATAAATTGAAAAACGCTGAATCACTTCTGCATAAGCGGAAAGCTGAAATAGATTCAGGTAAGCAACCGGAGATTATCAAGATTAAGAACTATTCATTCAAGGAATTAAAAGAGGAATATGTCAAATGGGCAGAACGTCAAAGAGGTTACAA
>JAGVVH010000470.1 GCA_019135895.1 Bacteroidota bacterium
AAAAAATGGTGTCCCAAAAACCATTAAAAAGACAATATATTCTCAACTCAGGGGGTCAGTATCTGCCGGAATGACATGAAAAATAAATGCAAAATCAGCATTAAAATGGTCGTTTCACAGCCCGGATTTGGGGGTCAGCATGGTCCGGATTATCCAGAGACCAAAACACTTTGCCAGTTCCCCAAGCGTTTCTTGTTCCTTGATCGCCTCAATGGCAAGCTGGGCCTTGAATGTGGCACTATGCTTTTTCCTTGTCTTTTTCATCTTGAGTAAATTAAATCGTTTTTATTTAACTTACTCAGCTATCCAAATTTTGGGGAGTATTATAAACCTATGAAGGGCCCAAGTAGAATGTGATAATTGCGAAAATTAGTTTTTAAGCAACCTTTAATTTCTATAAATAGCACTAATCTTTTACACATCGAATACAATATCCTGTACTACTACTTTCTGGGGAGCTATGTAAGAAAGGTTCATTATAAGATATGTTAATCGAATGACCGAGTGATGGATATCCATCATGAGAAATAGAACCATTCGAAGTCCACCAACAACCTTTCTCTCCAAGAGCTAAGAATTTGGAATAGGACTTAATACCTGCAGGTAAAGCTGAAAAGCCACTTTTATTATTACTTGACATATCGTTCCCGGGATTACCCTCAATTGGATAAGTTTTCCAATTCTCGTTTGCAGCCAAAGACTTAGCAATGTCAACAATTCGATATCCGAAATAATACTGGTTGTCCATGAGATATTTTTCTAATATTTCCCATTCCGCCTCACTTGGTAAGTGCCAACCATCAGGACAGATACCTTTTACCCCACTAGGGACATCATTACTGGGTGAGGAACCAGCCAAAGCTGCAGCCCAATTGTACAAAACTCCATATGTTCGATAGTTTGATGTTAATTTGGCAGCTTCAACATCTGTTCCTGAATAATCATAAACATAGTAACATGGGTCTTTTAGAGAATTAACGTCCGGTGGGTTCACTGCTGGCAAGTAGGCCAAGTTTTCCGCCATCCAGAACTGCGTACCGATCTGAACATATTTATAGGTTCTTCCTTTACCTCGTGCGTCAAAGAAAGTATCAGTTATAGGGCTGGAAATTGTTGTAAATGGGACAATATCATCATCCCATTCCCCAGTAAAAGTATACTCAGGTGTTAGTACGACGCGAGCATAATATGTTGTTCCTGGTTTTAAACCCGTTATTTGAGCAGTAAAAGGATTTGGCTTAAAACTAAATTGTATGGAACTAGAATATATACTTGTTGGAAGTCCTTTTTCTGCGTCTTCCTTACTTGTAAACAAAGCCCAATTAATTAAATCGATAAATGCTACATCCTCTGCATCCGCTTCAATGGTAATTTGCGCAGTATTTGTTGATATTTCGGAAATATTGACTGAAACATCCGGTGGTATATACTGACTTACTATTTTACTGGTGGATGAACCTTTATCATTTGTTGCTTTGGCAAAGCAAAAATATTGCCCGCATGTCAGGTTCTCTTCTATTGTATAACTAAAATCATCAGTTCCGGCTCCGAAAGTTTTGTAGTTGTAATCTTTATCACCGACTTTCTTCCATGCAATGGCTCTTTCAATAATAACACCATCACCCTGATCTTCAATTCTTCCGGTAATTGTCCAGGGTAGTGATTCATAATTACATTCTACATCGACCGTTGGTTTCAAGGATGAGGAAAGTCCATACATTTCTTCTAGTGTTTTTATATCCCCATATGAAAGATAACTTCTTTGTGGTTCTAAATAACAGTCTTCATCTGGCTTAACCTGACAGTTACTTATTGTAATATCCGGACAACCTTTATCGTTATTTGTGGAAGTGTTATATAACATAATTGATTCAAAGTCAAAATCCCCAACATTTTTACTTGCACTAAATTTTGCATAATCAATTTTTGTTAAATATTTATCATAACAATCTTTATTGACTTTTACCCATTGATCTCTGTCTGACCTGCTATGTTCATGAATTAATCCTGCCGTATGTCCCATTTCATGTAAAACTGCCCCAATTCCATATTCATGTTTATTATCTCCAATTGTAATATATTGTGCTTTACTAATCAGACCAATCAAAGGATGCATACCTATTTGAGAACTTGTCTTTGATGGGTTATTATGATCCCACATGAACATCACATAATTCCTATCAAATTGCTCTGTTTTAACAAATTGCACAGGGCTGTTTTCATTCCAATATACAATTGCATTCTTAACTCTCTCATCATTTTCTAATGATTTATCTATAGTGTAATAAATTTTCGCATCCGGCCAGATTTTTCCAATAATCATCCGAGGAAGTATTTTCAACCCGGGTTTCATATATGCCCCTTTCAGGGAATCAGAAGATGATTGTGCTTCACTTAAAATAATATCTCCCTGAAATATATATTCGTTATTGATTTTTCTGCAGTACATCGTATCGTCTTCAAACAAAAAAGGTACACTTTCACCAATAGAATCCGGATAAGCCATTTCCATTTTTGTTGGATAGTAAATATTGCTAAAAATAAAGTCAACTTTATCCGATTTATTTATTCTGAACATAACTGGCCATGCAAAAACATCACTATTCTTTGCATAAGCATAAATCCTCAGGCTATCCCCGACTTCAAAACTGAAGTTACCCTCTCCAAAGATCTCTGCTCTTTTTTGAGATACATGTTCAGAATTACTCATTCGTAAGTTGTCAGCAAATTCGATCTTGAAATTCGCTGAGGTACGAAGGCCAACGGACTTGAATGTTTTAGTAAATACGGGTGATTCAATTCTAACAAAGTAAATACCATCTTGTCCAAGTTCGACATGAATTGAATTCCCCGGTAACAGCTTCTGCTTACTAGTTGAATAGAGAACCTGTCCATTAATGTTTATTATTGACAATCTGGCAAATATAATCTCTGATCCATTGTACAATAATTGCAAAGAACCAGGTAAATTTCCAATAACCAGGAGTGGTCCAGCTTTTTTGACATCATAGACATCAACAGTACCGCCAAATGTGTTATTTGTAAGGTTGAGAAGATAATTATCCCCATCAGGTAGGTTCCTGAATGAAAGGATTTTACCATTTGTCACATTCTCCACCAAAATGGAATCCAGAGGGATTTTGGATTGGTCATATTTTCCGCTGACTGTATAGATTATATCCTGAGCACACAAACCCAGAAAATTTACTGAGAATAATATGCACAATATTAGCTTTTTCATAGTTCAGACTTTTGATTGGATAAAGATAGATTAGTTTGTTTAGAAATTAGGGATCAAGGAGAAAAGAACTTGTTTTCCTGGTTGACTCAAAAATTTTGGGAGTGAATCGAAAATGAACATTGTTCAGCTTATTAAAAAGGCGGCAAATTCGTACAAATATTACATCACCAAAATCGGTGGAAAACAAACAATAATTATGGCTCAGAAAAACAAAGAGCAGGTGCTGGTTCCAGCTTATTGCTATTGAATATTATGCCCAATAATACATTAAATTATAAGATAAGCATACTAATACCGCATTAAACGCATTAAACGTCAGAAGCCGGGAGTTATTAATTTCTTCTTTTAACTTTTTTGACAGCAACTATTATCTCAAGTTGCTGCCAAAAAAGAATAAAGGGTTACAGTTTTATTGCAACTCAAAAACGTTTAAAGTAGGCTTAACTTCTGAAGATTTTTCATCATGCCGATCACCACCATTACTCTTGGAAATATCGCTTTTATAACCAAACAAAGCCCCAGTGTATGTATCTAGCTTTTCAACTATTGCATAATGTACATAACCTCTAGCACCTATAATAAATCTTGAATCTTTGTCTCCGCCTCGTTTAGCCGCTGTGTATCCCACAAAACCACCAATTCCCAAGGCACCATTTCCATTAAACAAATCATTTTTAACAATGTATTCAAAAGAAATTGGGATTGGTGGAATAGTCAACTTTTCGGAATCGCTGTTAGAAGGTTCCTTTAATGAGACAATGCCAATGTTCATTATTATATCTCCTTTGGCAATAACCTGGGGAACTACTTTTGTCGGTGAAAACATTTTGTTTGAAGATGAAGATTTTTTTGTATTAGTGCTACTACTACTACTTATTTCATCAGTATTGTATTCAAAAATTTCTCCATTTAACAACTTTATTTTCACAACCTTTTCACTTTGTTCAATAATCTCGCCTTTCACTGAATAACCATTTTTTAAATTCAATACAACCAATTTACTTTCCTGTGCAAAAAGCAAATTGTTGGCAACGAACAAAGCAAACAGGATGATTAGAATTACAACTTTTTTCATTGCAATTTTACTTAAACTCCACAATATCTGCCGTTACCGTAACCTTAGTTTGGGTGACAAACAAAATAAAACTGTTTTTTACATCAACCGTTATATTTGCCAAAGCTTGCCCTTCTTTTAACGGATTATTTTGCACTAAATTCGTTTTAGCTTCAGCAACCAAAGCATCTTTGCCCATACCTCCAAGGCCAAATACTTTTGTGACGCTTGCTTCTCCCTTCGCATATTTTACCATTTTAAAATTGTTTGCACCAAGCGAAGCACTATCGCTCATGACCCCATAATGACTTGCAGCACAACTCGATAACAAAATTACAGAAAAAACTGTCACCACAATTTTAAAAAAACTCTTTTTCATAATATTAAACGATAGTATGATTTTTCCTACTCATAAGGCTTTTCAGTTACGCCCCGTTTTTTTAATGGTTTCTGGACTCCATTATTTATACTTTTACTATTTACTCTTTAGTGAACACCGATACTCCACCATCGTATGCAAAGTTCATTTTGCTCCCTTCAATTACACCCGAAATAATTATTCCATCTCCAAAATCAAAAGAAATGGTCTTCCCACTTAAAGAATAAATTCCAGACAATACTTTGTTAATATCTTCTCCCTTTTCCTTTATCCAGAATTCAAATTTTATATTGGATGTAAACTTAAATAGGTAATATTCCACTTCTGCAAATCCAACGTCAAACGATTTCCATTCAGTGCCTGATAAATTATCAGGGTCAGTGAAATCATCGTCTTTTGAACATGATAATAATGTAATTGTTACTAAACAAAATCCAATTATTAATGCTCTTTTCATCAGAATCATTTAATTTGGTTAGCTCCTACTCGTTTAGCTTTTCGGAGTCTCCCCGTTTTTTATTGTGGTTACAGGCTCCACTGAATATCCACTGAAAATCACAATGGATTATTTCACTCTGGGTATCAAGAACTGTCGACTTCTTTCATAGCTTGCGGTTTAATGTTAATAATTGCGTTGTCAGACCTCCTAAAAAAGATATTTTATTCATTTACAAACAGGTGGTTATCATATATGATAACCACTTTTCAAATATAAACAAAAAAATTAGTTGTCAGAAATGATAACTGATGAATAATTTACAACTTCAGAAAATTATTGGCGGAAGAATCAGAGAAATCCGGGAAAGCAAGGGCATCACACAACAGGATCTGGCTGCAGCCTGCAATTTTGAAAAGTCCAATATGTCGAGAATTGAGGCGGGAAGAACCAACTTTACCATTTCCACTCTTTACAAGATCAGCATGGCTTTGGAAGTCCGGCTCAGTGCGTTGGTCGAAACAGTGAATTGAGCGGTGTGGAAAAGAAAGATTAACTTATTCATTAAATGAAAATTAGCTTGACTATTTATTCCACCTTCGTTCTCTTCCAAGGTTCAAAGATTGCAGATTGGAGGATTTATCCACAGATTCACACAGATTGATACACAGATTGATACACATCCCGTCTCTGAGTTCCCTCAGTCACTGAGTCTCTTCGTCCTTTCGTTCAAAGGTTCAATGGCTACGCCGTTCAATGGCACTTCGTGCCGTTCAAGGGTTCAACGTGTTAATTCAGCTTCGCTGCATTTTCTGTCGTCGCTCGGCATAGCTCAAGCAAGCTTGGCTCTACACTCACTCCTAAGAAAATTGTTAATTGTAAATTGCTCATTGTTAATTGCTTATC
>JAGVVH010000480.1 GCA_019135895.1 Bacteroidota bacterium
CCTTGATGCAGAAAGTCCAGGGGCGAGCAAGCGGCCTGGAGGCCGGAGGCCAGCGCAGCGAACCCCTAATATTGCCGGCCGACCCGACAGGGCGTCTTCCGAAGCACCAACACTCGCACCCTTCTAAGGGAGCCGCTTAACATAATCGAGATTGCGTGCGAAGCGAAAACAAGCGGTGGGGAAGGGGCCCCAACGACTTGTTACGCAATCTCGATAGATTATGTTATGCTGCGGATTAGAAGCACTGACGGTCGCACTGGCACAACGCAGCCCTGGCGGATTATCTCCCCTGTGGGGTTGGGGGCATGACAGGATGGGAGTCTGTGACTGTAAGGGAGCGGAGGAACGGAGCGTACTGGAGGTCACAGTCTCCCATACCATCTTGATATTAACCTGCTCGATGGTGGCGGCTCCGCCGACATCATGGAGCATATTGACACCAGCAAGCCTTGTAAGACGGCCGCAGGACGGCTTATAGGGCGCAGCTGACCGCTTTCCACCTTCGCATCCTGACAACGCTCCTGCGCGAAGTGAGTGCTCGATAACGAGCGCCCGGCAGGACACTCGCACAGCACTGACGCCCTATTTTCGCCGTCAGGCGGATATATCGGGAAGTATCATTCTCCCTGATAGTATATATACTGCCAATAGGAGTAAGACACAGGCGCAGGTTGTACGATCATTCTCTGATAATAGCAATACTACTATCACCCACACCACAACGAGCAGCACTACCTGCGGCGGTAGCCGCCGGTAGGCCTTCGAGGGCAGGGCCTGGCTCTGCGTAGCAGCCGCAGGCTGCGAAGCAGGATTGGCCGGGCGGGTGGGAGCGGCGGGAATACGCAATCAGTCTTGCTGCGCGTGGCAAATGGAAAAGGTCGGTGATGTGGCCGCAGCGACAGCGGAGGACACTTGACCGACACCACTTTGTATTGATATCCATTACAGCCTTCAGCGAATCGTAATCGGTGCGTATTATTGCATTTCATGTTAATTTGCAGTGAGTTTGGCTTTTCTTTGCTAAATTTGAGCATGGATTCTCTTGCAGACAAATTTCCCAATATTGCGAAGGAGTGGGATTATGCCATGAATGGCGATCTTACTCCAAATGATGTTGCTGCGGGATCACATAAGACCGTTTTCTGGCGATGTTCCAAGTGTGGCCAGTCTTACTCGGCCCGAATATGTAACAGAACGGCTCCATCGCGCACGAAAGAATCCGGGAATTGCCCAGTATGCAGAGGGCTTAAAATTGTTCCAGGATATAATAGCCTCAAGGCACTATTCCCTGAGATTGTTGCAAATGAGTGGGATTATGATAATAACTCAGTAGACCCAGATACTATCGCACCTCATACAAATGTCTCATATTACTGGAAGTGCCTCCATGGCCACGAGCCTTACAAAGCAAGAGTCAATAATAAGACGAGCAATAATGGTGGTAATTGCCCAAAGTGTTCACATCAGAAGTTTTCTCCCGAGTTTTCTTTAGCTGCATTATACCCCGATTTGGCATTGCAATGGGACACTGCAGCAAATAATGGAAAAACAGCCGCCGAAATCACAGCTCATTCAAATAAATCCTTCTGGTGGAGTTGTCCTAATTGTGGGCATAAATGGAAAGCGAAAGTTGGCAATAGGGCAAATGGACGGGGCTGTCCAAACTGTTCTAAAGGAAGGCACACGTCCTTTCCTGAGCAGGTAATATTCTACTACATCAAACAGTTGTTCCCCGATACAATTAACGGGTATATCTTTCATCGCCGTGAAATAGATGTCTATATTCCTTGTATCAATCTTGGCATTGAGTACGATGGCGAGGCATACCACAAAGGAACATCCAAACTTCTGAAAGATATAGAGAAAACAGAATACTTCCGAAGCAATGGCTTGTCGATAATTCGTTTTCGTGAGTCAGGGTGCCCTCCTTTTGAGTCTTCGGCAGCAAGAATCATTATCACTAAGTATGATAGTGAGTACACAAACTTACAGGCTGACTTGCAGTTACTTGTAAATGAATTGATAGGCACATATTCTTTACCACAAAGAGTGGTTGTAGATATTCCATCAATCAAGAATAAGATTATTGCAGATATTTGTACCATTCCATACGATGACAGTTTTGAGGCCTTTGCTAAAAAGATGGAGTCAACCGGAAAACCTCTTCGTGCAATTTGGGACATCGAGGCAAATTTCCCATTGACGCCAAGGATGGTTCAACCTTTCTCGGAAAAAAGGGTAAAGTGGATATGTCCAAATGATCCATCACACACTTGGGAGAATACTGTCAAGAGCGTATCTCTTGGTTATGGTTGCACAAGATGTTCAGGGAAATATCGCAAATCAACCGAAGAATGGATTGAGGCTGCAAAGGGAATACATGGCAATAAATATGACTATTCTCTTGTTGAGTTCCTTGACTCTAAAACTCCAGTTACTATTATTTGCCCAAAACATGGGCGATTCCTGCAAGCGCCATCCGAACACCTATCAGGGAAGGGTTGTAAATACTGTGCCCATCAGTCCTTTCACCCCAAAGAGGCTTTGGCAATCGTTTCTCCGGAGATTGCATCTCAATGGGATTATGAATTGAATAAAGATTCTGGCTATACGCCGGAAACGATTGGGGTGAATCATACAATCCAATTTTGGTGGCATTGCACAGAAGGAAAGGCTCATAGCTTTCATGCGACTATTGCAAAACGGTTGTCTGGAATGAGATGTGCCGTATGTCACGGCAAGCAGATGTCATACGACAGAAGCCTCGAATTCTTGCGCCCTGATCTTCTAAAGGAATGGAGCTCAGAAAACGATAAGAAACCATCTGAAGTATCCCTGGGTTCGGAGTATAAGGCATTATGGAAGTGTTCAAATCCGGACCATCCAGAATACCGAGCCTCAATCTATAACAGAGCACATCTAAACTCTGGATGCCCTCTTTGCGCAAGGGACAAGAAAACCACAAAGAAGTAATTTGTGAGGCACAGTACACAGCATTGTTGCAAACCATATTGTTAACTTGCGCCGCTTAGTGATGTCTCAGAAATGACGGTTTCAGACTGGATGTTCCATTCAAATGGCATTATCCTGTTTAAAAGCGCTGTTGTTGCTTTTGGTAACTACATTGCCATTAAACCAATGCAAATAATCTGGGCTCATTTGAAAAATATTCACTATATTTGCTAATCGTGCAAACAAATTAGCAATGAATAAGCCTCTCAATCGTCTGAAAGTCGTCTTGGCAGAGCAGCAGAAAACCAACAAATGGCTTGCTGAACAGCTCGGTAAAGACGTTACAACTGTATCTAAATGGTGCACAAATAAAGCACAGCCCGGTCTTGAAACATTATATGAGATAGCAAAGTGTCTTGGCATTGACGCCAAAGATCTTCTCACAACCCCAAAGGAGGATTAAGCATGAAACGGTTATTCCTCAAAACAAAAAACGTGGTTGGCAATCAGACTGGCAGGCAGTCTTACACTTTCGATGGTGGCAAAATCGCATTTGACAATCAGTATAAAATCTTGAGAGAACACCTCAGGCTTTGCGGCTTGGGATTCGGCGTTCCTCATGATTTCTTTGATCTGGGAGAAGACCTTCTGGATAAATGGGTCGCAGCGGTATCAGAAGCGGGCTTCATTTCAGGAACACTTGAAGAAGTTAAGAAAATCCTTAGGAAGGAGTTTGTCGCAGAACCGACCCCAGCCAAGACAAGAGTTCGTGTGAAAGTAGATAAGCTTATAGAAAAGCCCGCTATCAGATTCATTGATCTGTTTGCCGGAATCGGCGGATTCCATCAGGCCATGAGCGCAACAGGTGCTTCATGTGTGTTCGCCAGCGAATGGGACAAACATGCACGAACATCATACGAGGCAAACTATGGAAAGACAACTCCTAATTTGTTTGATAACGAATATAGGAACTTTAATTCTGACATCAACGATGCTCGTCCCGAGGATATCCCAAATTTCGAAGTATGCTGCGGAGGATTCCCCTGTCAGGCATTCTCAATTGCTGGCTTGAAACGAGGGTTTGAAGATACGAGAGGCACTTTGTTCTTCAATATTGCAAATATCGTTAGATATAAGAAGGAGCACGGACATGCACCTAAGGTTCTGTTCCTTGAGAATGTCAAGGGTCTCAAAATGCATGACCATGGTAACACTCTGCAAGTCATCCTTGGTGTACCAGACCCCTATTACTTGGACAAAAAAGTCAAAATGGTTGAGCTATTCCCGTATCATAAATTGGGGTTGATGAACAAATATACTCATTTGTTTGGTGATTCGTAAGATA
>JAGVVH010000357.1 GCA_019135895.1 Bacteroidota bacterium
TTGAATCGTTCGGCTATGAATATCCGGCGAGCGTAATGAAGCGCCGCCAAAAGAAACGCTGCAATATACAGAACCATTATTACCGTAAGTAAACGGTTCAACCGTGGGGAACGAGTCGTTCCCCGTCCGGTCTCAACAGTTACAGATGGCAAGGCATCCCTATGTTCTTCCTCTCTGTTCTTATCCATTGTTTACCAAATATAAACGCAAATCATTTTGTCAGAATTTTCCGCCTCTCTTGTTAGCTCCTGGTGCTGTATATCTTATATTATGCGATTTCTTATTTCTACTAAACTGATTTCCCGTACTGTAATCTCAAGGTTCGTTTTCCTGTTTTATAGTTCCTTCGTATCCTGCCTTTATCTCTCTTATCTCCGAACGAAGAAGTTCGGTGTTGACTGACTCTATCTTGGGAATAAATGTCTCTACCTTGTCGGCCATATCAAGAAAACGGACCGTATCACCTTCGGTATGGTACAGTTTAGCAAGAAGATAAAGCGGATATAGACGATTAGGCACCATATAAAAAGCATGTTTATAACGTTCTTCCGCCTCACGATAACGCCCCAAAGCAAGACTGTTGTTGCCCATCACATTCCAAAACATAGGGTCACTGCTAATTTGTGATCCCATCCAGAGTAATGAATCACTCTTGGCATAATCCCCTTGTAAATGAAGTGTACGTCCATAAGCAAATAAGAAAGGGGGAAAAGAATACAAAGAATTGATTAAAGTATCACTTCCTTCTATTACTCTATCATATTTCCCCATTAAATACTGTTTGTTTGTTTTTTTTGTCCATGTTGTTTTTGATTTTGTAAAATCTAGCTTTGAGGGATATAAACTAATTACCATGAACAACGAGGAAATAAATATGAATAATAAAAATAGATTATATTTTACATACTCATTATCTTTCTTGCATGAGACGCACAATGAAAGTAACATTGGAAATAATATGTTAAATAGCAACAACCTTGAAGGAAAAGAAAATAATGCAAAGACTGAATATGTAATCAATCCATACGACCATATACATTTGGTTTTTAATGCAATAAAAATGGCACATCCTATTACAGTCAGATAAATAATCATTGAAATCAGCCCTGACTCTATACCTATTCTCAAATAATCATTGAAAGATTCAGACGGACAATCCGCAACTAATCTCTCTGTTTCATTGATTAATGAGTAATCAAGGGAATGATTCATTTTATTAGAAAAATAATAATACTGTTGATTTCCATATGTTCCTTCAAAACTCCCTAATCCATTCCCTATTAGTTTGTTCGTAAATAATGCCTTAACGCTTATTTTAGACATAAAAAAACGGCCTTGTGCCGATGGCTTCTTGTAATAATATGCCGCAGCGCCAACAATAAATAAGACAACAATGATGAAAGGCAAATATCGTTTCACTTTAGCTTTATAATTCTTATAAAAGAATATAAACAATGCAACCAGTAACGAAAGTATTGCGGACCTGCTCCTTATAGATGGAAGTAATATAACTCCTATTATTGAAGCAATAATAAATACTATGGAAATTTTTGTGTTTTTGTTTTGAAAATAATAAACTATGAAAAGAACAACACATGTAGCGATAAAACATCCATATGGGCCCGGGTTATTAAAAGTTCCAACAATAAGATTATATTGATCATTAGTAGGCATTATGCCAAAAATCTGAAGAAATCCAATAGTTAATTCATACAAGTACAAAAGCACAACTATTGCCAAAACAACTAAACTAGCTCGTTGTAAGTAGTTGGTTAAAATTAATCTGAATAGAAAATACACTCCAACTACCAAAAGTCTATTTAACAATTCAATGTCGGCAATATTTGACTTGTTGGAAAACCAAACAATTAAAGAAATTATACCCCATAATATCAACAAAACATCGGCAAATCTTTCAAGTCTAATATTTATTATTCTTGTCATATTTAAAAAGTGATTAAACAATAAACCTAAAAATCATAACCATCTCTATACAAGGTTTTAGCCTTAGTCAGGAGTTTTTCATCATATAAAAAGCCCGAGTATAATATTTCATTTTGAGAATCAATTATAATACCATAAAAATTGATATTTGGGTCCATCCATTTGTTTTTTATACGAATAGAATCTTCTGTGGTATATATTAGATTGCAATCGTTACCATAATATTCCCGAAATAACATCTCCATCCCCTGATCGTCATGATAAGGATGATAAATCATAGTGGGCTTGTCATAACCTATGGAGTCTTTCAAAAAATACAGAATAGGCATGATCCTACTGACATGGCATGAAGCACAATAATCACCTTCGATATATATTACAATATTGTTTTTATTATCATTTAATAATTCTTGATACAGAGCCTTAGAAGAATACAAATGCTTATCAACCGCTTGAACAGAGATACTTTCAGATTTATGCTGTCTGTTTCCCAAACACCCGAAGCAAACACAATTAATCATGAACACTGAAAAAAAAGAGACAACTTTTCCTATCTTCATTTAATCTTGAATTTAAGTAAAACAGGATTCCCTTCATTTTTATCAATTTGTTCAAAAATCTGCTCTGATAAAACACTAACAGGCTTGCTATCAGCTCGATTATTTCTTTTCATATCCTGACATGGCATAACATAGTAATCACTCGAAACATAATGCGGCGCAACAAACTCTGTAATTCCAGGAATTGTTATGTGATACCTTGTTATTTTATTATTTAATATAGAAGTCATTATATTGTCACCTCCCTCAGGAAAACTCCAAAACAAACAACGATGGCCATCACTTGACAATATGGGATAATCAGCTCCAAAACAATACCTGTTTGCACCTAGAACATATTTGTTAAAAATTAAAAGTTCACTTAAATCATCCGGATCATCCACTATTGCCCTTTTGGGTAGTCTCAATTTCTTTGAATATGTAAACTCCAATTGAGTAGTGAATTCTCCATTGGAATAAAGATATATGCGATTTAAATAATTATCACCCACAGAAAAATAAATTGAATCGTTGTACTGATAATAACTTGTATGTTTATTGGAGAACATACCTATGTAACTCATTGATAACAATCGTTCTGATATAGTTCCGGTTTTTGTATCAATAATAACAAAACCATATTGTTCCTCTATTTCATTATCTTGAATCACACATGCAGCCAGCAAATGACTCTTTCCAACAACTCTCATTGACAGAATTTGAGGTAAGTTATCTACAATACCAATATATTCATAGTCGAATCCCTTATAAATATAGAGTTTATTATTATAATCAACTACATACATCAAACTATCCTCAACTGAGTAGGCAAAAGTGCTAATTCCTTGATATTCACCTCTACCCCTTCCTACTCTTTCTAAAACAGAGATTATAGAATCGTCTTCCAAACAATAAATGGTTCTATAATCGCTTGACAGAATAAAATCATATTCCCCAAAGTTGTAATAAAATAAAACATCTTTCATTGGTTGTGAGGATTTTACAGATATGAGTTGAATATCCGAACTTATGTCGATACTGTTTCAAAAAGTGTGTCTGAACCAATAAAAAAACATAGTCTAAAAATTTTATTAGTTTTGTAATTCAACAAAAAATAAAACCATAAAATTCAAAGACTATGTTACT
>JAGVVH010000511.1 GCA_019135895.1 Bacteroidota bacterium
AGTAAAAATTTTCAACCATTGACAACAAAAGAAACTGATACAAAAAAATCTTCTGAACCGGCAAGAGCTGAAAAATTGATTAGAAAGAAACTTCCAGACGAAAGACCCGCAATTACTCATAAATTCAGAATTGGTGGTTCAGACGGGTATATCACTTGTGGATTATACCCCGATACTGGAAAACTTGGAGAAATTTTTGTTAATGTATCTAAAGAAGGTTCCGCCTTGTCTGGATTCGCTGACGCATTAGCAACGGTACTAAGTATTGCAATTCAATACGGTGTACCTGTAAAAGAATATGTAAGAAAACTTTCACATTTAAAATTTGAGCCGAATGGATTCACATCAAATCCAGATATTAGAATTGCAAATAGTATGGTAGATTATATTGCAAGATATATTGGATTAAAATTTTTACCAAAAGAAGATCAGCTTGAACTGGGATTAATTTCATCAAACAAAGATAAGAATGGAACATTATTGGAAAAACAAACTTTACAATCTCATCATGATCAAGACATTGGTCCAGCTTGTCCTAATTGTGGAAGCATAATGCGACGATTAGGTTCATGCTATTTTTGCAATAACTGCAGTTATAACACTGGAAGTTGTGGATAAATCAATATAATTAAATATTGTCATGAGTAAAGTGATAACATAAGATACATCTTATGTTTGATCTTTATCCATGACAATTCAATACTAACTCGAAAGGACATTTTTGCCAAATGGAATATCCTTGCACTTCTTGCCCACATAAAAATCGTCACAAAGAAAAATGTCTTCAAGCACCAAATACATGTTTACTCCTAGTTAAATATCAACAACAATTGGATAAACAAAATGGACCACCAAACGACACAACTAAAAACTATTCAATTGATATGACATATTCTATGAATCTCAATTTAAGAACAAGAGCAAAATCACCCCATATGTAGGAGTTATTATGATTTCAATTATTAAGTTATTTGAAAATTTTGGATTACCATGGTCTTCACAAAATAAATTTGGATCAAAAAAGAATCTTCCAAAACTACCTACTAAAATGTTTGCTGGTAGAGTATCTAAGATCAAAAAAATGAATAATAAATTATCAAGTTTAAATAATAAGTTTAGAGGTGTTTAATTATGTCAATATCAAATGTAATTATTTCAACACCAGATGACGTGTATAATCTGATAAAATCTGGAAAAGAATTATCAACTAAATTCCCATATAATCATTCAAAAAAGACTAATGGAAAAGTTATAAATCTTCAACTGGGAAGAATATGGATTAATAATCTTCTACCAGATGACTTTCCACTAATCAATGAACCAGTAGACAAGAAAAAATTAGATAGATTAATTATTGATCTTTATCATAAATATGGAACTGAAGAGACTTCAAAAATTATAACCAATTTACAATCTGAAGCTTTTAAATTAGCTACGCTATCTCCAAATACTTTTAATATTAATATTTTTACACCTCCTAAAGAATGGATAAAAAAGAAAGAAGAATTTCAAAAAACTGCTAGTAAACTTTCACCATTAGAGTTTAAAAAAGAAGCAGAAGTTTTAACAAAAGAATTAATTAAATATATTGAAGATTCTGGATTCCGTATTGAAAATGTTCTATCTTCTGGTGCAAAAGGAAATCCAATATCAGACTGGGGAGCTTTATTAATAGCTAAAGGATATGTTATCGACATAGAGGGTAAACTTTTAGGACCTATTACGAATGGCTTGAATGATGGTTATGGGAAAATTGAGTATTATCAAGCCGGATCAGAAGCCCGAAAGAATTTTTATATGAGATCAGCATTAACTGCACATCCAGGATATTTAACAACAAAGATGGTAAAAGCTAATGCCGGTTTACAAATCGATGAAAAACTCAAAGATTGTGGCACTAAGAAAACTTTTGAGTTGCTAATCACTAAAGATCTTGTTAATTTAGTTTTACAAAGAAATTATGTGAATCAAGCCGGTAATATTAAACAAATAGAGAATGCAGAACAAGTATTGGATAAAAAGATTAAATTGAGATCTCCATTATATTGCAAATCTGAAAAAGGAATATGTCCAACTTGTTATGGAAATTTATACAAAACCTTAAATACTCATAATGTTGGAATATTGGCCGGAGGAGCAATCAATACTGTTGGAATCAACGCCATGATGAAAATGAGACATAAATCATCTTCTATAGCAACAAAAGAAGTTGATTTTATTGATATGGCAAAAAAGGCAGGAGTAGATGTAAATTCATTTAAAGATGTTTTAATCGTAGAAAAGAATTCTATTACGGCTAAAATTCCATGTTCAATAATTGTTGATTCTTCAGATTATGATGATGTATCTCTAATTGATTGTGGTGATAAATATCAAATTAATGGGGTTCTCAACATTCAATATGGTGATACAGCGGAAAATATTGGATTTATTACTTTACCATATGCAATTATGGTAGATTGTTTTAAACCGGCGGACATATCAATTGATGGTCATATAATTACCATGAATTATGAGTCTGGAGAATTGATGATTAAACAGGAGTATTATGATGACACGTTTAATGAAAGAACTGTTGATCGTCTCTTCGAGGGCGGCGCGAAATATATTACTAATCCGGAAACATTAGTCATGACAATTCAAGATAAGATATCTGGTATTGATTTAGTACATATTGAGTCGATTGTTAGTAATATGTTTAGAGATAGCGAAGATTTAACTATGCCTGCTAGACTAACAGATTATAAGCAATTTGAAATTATCGGTCAAAAGAAACTTCCATATATGATATCGTGGTTATCCGGTTTAAGTTTTGAAAATATTAATAGGGCTATCAAAGTTGGATTATTAGATGGTAAAGAAGCCGTTATGGACCCAATTGAAAAAACAGTTATGGAAAGATATAGTGAATTAGAGTAATTTCTACAATATAACTCCTTCGGGAGTTATTTCTTTTTGTTTTGAATGTGGAGGCAAAATGTTCAAAAGTTTAGGAGAAAATGCAACAATTTATTCTCTAGCAAAGATACTTTATCCAGAAAACATATCAATAGGAGCAGAATCTGTAGTTGATGATTTTGTTTTCATGTATGGTGCTGGGAAAGGTATTCAAATTGGAAAATTCTGTCACATAACCGCCAGATGCATTATTGAATCTGGCGGTTTACTTGAAATTGGGGATTTTTCAACTATTGCATACAGTGGAATAGTAATGGCCAGTTCTGATGATTATAAAGGAAATTGTCTTACAGGATTAGGAAAATTTGGAGGTGAACCACCCGGCGACAGAGAAGCGATAACTAGAAATAGTTGTTTCTGACTAAATTTAGAAACGCTTCTCTGCTCACACGGGCTTCAATTAATAATAGTTGAAGCTCAAAGTTCACCAGACTCAGTTAGAAGAAATTCTAGCTACGTTATCTGAGATGTAGATACCTAGGAATGCCGCCCCAGTTCCTTGCTCTATCGTGGCTCTGTAAACATCACTGAAGGGTTATGCGAAGTCAACCACATTGCGAAGCTCAGATAACCTTGTCGAGGGGAAGTTGAATTCTTCATCTGGTGACAGGATGAAGATACACGCTACCTGCGAAAGCAGAGGATTTTCCGAAAG
>JAGVVH010000530.1 GCA_019135895.1 Bacteroidota bacterium
CATGACGAAGCACCCCATTTAAGAATTTTACAAAAAGCTTTGGCAAAAGAGATCACCATTAATGTTCATTCTGTTGAAGATTACGAAGCGGCTCTCAATGCTTCAGAAATTCTTTTCGGAAAAGGAACTGCCGACTCTTTATCAGCACTTTCGGAAAAGATGTTCTTAGCTGTCTTTGAAGGAGTTCCCCAAGTGGAATTATCAAGTGAACTCATAGAAAAAGGTATTCCGATTGTTGAATTCCTCTCTGAGTTTACCGGAATTTTTTCTTCCAAAGGAGAAGCAAGAAGAATGTTAAAAGATAACGGAATATCTATCAATAAAAATAAGATTGATGAATCCTATGTAATAGATTCAAAATCATTGTTAAACGGCAACTATATTTTGGTCCAAAAGGGAAAGAAAAACTATTATATCATCAAAAACCACAAGAAATAATATGTCAATAGGAGTGATTATTGCTTTAATCATTTTAGGAATCATCTGTATCATTCTTGAAATATTGGTAGTTCCCGGCGGGGTAGTCGGAATTATCGGTTTTTTAATGATGGCAGGAGGGGTGATTGTTGCCTATCTACAGCATGGGCCGGTAGTTGGCAATATCACAATGATTGCAACTGTTCTGGTTACTATTTTCGGAATTGTCTATATTTTAAGGTCTAAATCATGGCGAAAGCTGGTTTTGGAAACTAAAATTGAGAGTAAAATGAATGAAGTAGATCATTCGAAGCTCGGTGTTGGAATTGAAGGCATTGCAGTATCACGGCTTGCCCCATCGGGGAAAGGAAAATTCGGAGATGAAATAGTAGAAGTTGCCTCTTCTCATGACTTCATTGATGTCAACAGCGCAATTGTCATAACTAAAATTGAAGGAAACAAAATAATCGTTAAATTAAAATAGAATTATCATGACTGCAGCAACAATTATCATTTTTTTAGTCTGTTTATTTTTCTTAATCTTTATCCTCTGGATGGTTCCGGTAGGATTGTGGTTTAATGCATTACTAAACGGAGTCAGAATTTCACTTTTGCAATTAATTTTAATGCGTTGGAGAAAAGTTCCGCCGAGCCTTATCGTCAATGCTCTTATCACCGGTACAAAGGCAGGCATTACCAATCTTAACAGAGATCAGTTAGAAGCCCATTTTCTAGCAGGAGGTCATGTTACACCGGTAGTAAACGCCTTAATATCAGCCGAAAAAGCAAATATTCCGCTGGATTTCAAGATGGCAACCGCCATTGACCTGGCAGGAAGAAATGTATTGGAAGCTATTCAGACTTCTGTTATTCCAAAAGTGATAGATACTCCTCCGGTAGCTGCCGTTGCCAAGGATGGAATTCAGTTAATTGCCAAGGCTCGTGTTACGGTAAGAACCAACATAAGACAATTAGTTGGGGGAGCCGGTGAAGAGACCATCATTGCCCGTGTAGGGGAAGGAATTGTAACTGCCATCGGATCGGCTATGTCTCACAAAATGGTATTAGAGAATCCTGATTCCATATCCAAATTAGTTCTAAACAAAGGTCTTGACTCAGGCACTGCATTTGAAATTCTATCCATTGACATTGCAGATGTTGATGTAGGGAAAAATATTGGGGCTTTGTTGCAAATGGATCAAGCCAATGCCGACAAAAACATTGCTCAGGCAAAAGCGGAAGAAAGAAGAGCGATGGCTGTTGCATCGGAACAGGAGATGAAAGCCAAGGCACAGGAAGCCCGTGCAAAGGTAATTCTTGCCGAAGCAGAGGTGCCACTTGCATTGGCAGAAGCTTTCCGTTCAGGAAATTTTGGCGTGATGGATTATTACAAACTTGAAAATCTAAAATCCGACACTCAGATGCGTGATACAATCAGCAAGAGCGGACATAGTAGTAAAAAGGATAACGAAATTAAATAATCTGTCATGAAAAGGGCTGTCATTACATTTGTATTAATTCAAATAATTATTTCTATGAATGCTCAGGATATCCGGCTTCCGGAACCGAAAAAAAGTGGGGGCAAGCCTTTAATGGAAGCTCTTGCAGAACGTAAATCCACCCGTGAATTCTCCCCCGAAGCACTATCCTATCAGCAAATTTCAGATTTGCTGTGGGCAGGCAACGGCATCAATCGTGAGAACGGAAAACGCACTGCTCCATCAGCAAGAAACTGTCAGGAAATTGACATCTATGTCGTTTTACCCGAAGGCATTTATCTTCATGATCTCAAAACAAACAGTTTACTACTGAAAAAGCCGGGTAAATTCATTCAAGATTTAATCATGCAGGAATTTGATCCTGAGCCTCCTCTTCTTTTTATTTTTGTTGCCAACTATGATAAAATGGGAAATATGACTCCGGAAAACATGGAGTTTTATGGGGCTACTGACTGTGGATATGTCAGCCAGAATATTTACCTCTATTGTGCTTCTGAAAATCTGAATACGGTTGTATTGGGAAGAATTGATCGTGAAAAAATAAAACAATTGATAGGATTTAACGGCAAAGCTATTTTAGCCCAACCGGTTGGTCGTCCTAAATAGTTAATTTTGCAAATGGTTTTAACCCGCCTTAATTTGCAAGGCGGGTTTTTTATTATAATTAACTGAAATTATTTTTGAATAATAAAAATTCTTATTTTTGGAGTGACTACAAAAACCTTTAAAAACGCCGGAATCATGATCCCGATAAAAGCAGGAAAAACACTATTACTCTGTTTATTCCTATTATTTTTATATAGCTCCGTTGCACAAAACGAATCTGTCTTTTCTTACCGCTATAAGGCAATCTTATTGGACTCAACTTATGATTCTAAACCGGATCCTGAGATGAAAGCCTATATTGAAAGTTTACAAAAAGAACTGTCTATTGAAATGGAGGTGGAAATTGGAACTGCCACCTCCAATTTATCGTCATATGCCCCGGCAAGCCCACTATCCAACTTTCTGACAGACGAGTTGTTTTATTTCGGGTCCGACTATTGTAAAACTAATTTTGGCATTCCGGCGGATTTTTCGCTGCTCAATTTTGGAGGAATCCGCAGTAATATCCCGGCAGGAAAAATCAGCGTAGGTACAATTTTTAAAGTTCTCCCTTTTGAGAATAAAGTAGTTATCATCCTTTTAAAAGGAAGTGAAGTAAAAAAGCTATTCAACTCTTTTAGTGCCAAGAACAACCAGCCCTATTCACAAGTTGTGGTTGCTTACCAAAATGAGAAGCCTTATCAGATATTAATAAACAAAGAAAAGATTGATGATGAGAGAATTTACAGGATGGTTACCATTGACTTTATTGCAACAGGTGGAGATAAAATATTAAATGGCATTCATTTAGAAAAAATCATATACACAAACTTCTTGATCAGAGATGCCATCATTTCGCAAATAAAAAAAATCACTGCCGCCGGCAAAACTATTGATGTCAAAACAGATGAACGCGTAATCATTGATTATCAAAATTAACACCCTTATTTTAATCCTTATAAAATGAAGAGAGCCTTAATTCTTCTAATAATAATAACCACACTACTCATTTCGGGATTTTCTCAAAACGGAGTTTTAGCCATATTACATACTAATGATACACACAGTCAAATTGAGCCTTTTGAATATAAAGAGATGGGATTGGTTGGA
>JAGVVH010000383.1 GCA_019135895.1 Bacteroidota bacterium
CATTTTATTATGGTGATCCCCTGGGCGAAATGCGCCTGGTAAGCAGAGTTTTTGAAATGTAAGGCCTTTGAATAAGACAAAAGGCTGCCTCATCGCTAACTTTGCAACAGTGCCTAAAATAAGCCTTATATCCAAGCATAAAACAAGGTTGTCTAGACTTCTTTTAACAGTAAAGTTATCATAAAACTGAATTTTATTTTTTAGGTAAGTTTATGCATTCTATCCGCATTCGTTAAGACACAACTATTTGCATAGTGACACTATTTTATAATGGTGGGCTTTTGTTGTGTCTTTAAGAATATATGCGGATATATAAAGTAAAAGTATGCTTAATTTATAAGTATGCTTTTAGTGCATAGTTTCCAGTTATAACTTAATTGACTAGCTATTTGTCCACCCTGTGGATGAATAGCTTTTTTTTTGGGAGGACACTGTGATGCTAGCTTTTGTTTTCACCTAAATCCTGTTTGCTGCATAAAAAATTTCAAGAGCTAAACAGGAGTAAATAAAAATGAGTTTAATTATTAAAGCGAGAAACATACGCTTGGATTATGCTGGGCGTGATGTTTTGGATATTGATGAATTGGAAATTCACTCTTATGACCGTATTGGTCTTGTGGGTGATAACGGAGCAGGAAAGAGTAGTTTACTCAAAGTACTTAATGGCGAAATTGTTTTAGCCGAAGCGACATTACAGCGTTTTGGTGATTTTGCACATATCAGCCAACTGGGCGGAATCGAAATAGAAACGGTCGAAGACCGGGCAATGTTATCTCGCCTTGGTGTTTCCAATGTACAAAACGACACAATGAGTGGCGGAGAGGAAACTCGTGCAAAAATTGCTGCCGCATTTTCCCAACAAGTACATGGCATTCTAGCGGATGAACCAACCAGCCACCTTGATCTCAATGGAATAGATCTACTTATTGGTCAACTTAAAGCATTTGATGGAGCATTACTTGTTATCAGTCATGACCGATATTTTCTTGATATGGTTGTAGACAAGATATGGGAGTTAAAAGACGGTAAAATTACGGAATATTGGGGTGGTTACTCGGATTACTTGCGTCAAAAAGAAGAAGAGCGACAACACCAAGCCGTAGAATATGAGCTGATGATGAAGGAACGGGAGCGATTAGAATCTGCTGTGCAAGAAAAACGCCAGCAAGCTAATCGATTAGACAATAAGAAAAAAGGAGAAAAATCCAAAAACTCTACCGAAAGTGCTGGACGACTTGGGCATGCAAAAATGACTGGCACCAAGCAAAGAAAACTGTATCAGGCAGCTAAGAGTATGGAAAAGCGTTTGGCTGCATTAGAAGATATTCAAGCACCAGAGCATTTGCGTTCTATTCGTTTTCGTCAAAGTTCAGCCCTAGAACTGCACAATAAGTTCCCGATTACGGCAGATGGTCTGAGCTTAAAATTTGGTAGCCGTACTATCTTTGATGACGCTAACTTTATAATACCGCTTGGCGCTAAAGTCGCTATAACTGGATCGAATGGAACAGGGAAAACGTCCTTGTTAAAAATGATATCAGAACGTGCTGATGGATTAACCATATCTCCAAAAGCTGAAATTGGCTACTTTACACAAACAGGATATAAATTTAACACGCATAAATCTGTGCTCTCCTTTATGCAGGAAGAGTGCGAGTACACAGTTGCGGAAATTCGTGCAGTATTGGCTTCAATGGGGATCGGAGCGAATGATATTCAAAAAAACTTATCCGACTTATCGGGAGGTGAAATCATCAAACTGCTTTTATCCAAAATGCTTTTAGGAAAATATAATATTTTGCTTATGGATGAACCAGGAAACTATCTTGACCTAAAAAGTATTGCCGCATTAGAAACAATGATGAAGTCCTATGCAGGAACTATTATCTTCGTATCTCATGACAAGCAATTGGTCGATAATATTGCTGACATTATCTACGAGATCAAAGACCACAAAATCATCAAGACTTTTGAGAGAGATTGTTAATGATAGCCAATCTAATCCGAACATTAATTATTGAACTCTTTAAAGGAAATTAAAAATGACAATTCAAGATATTCAATCACTTGCTGAAGCACACGGCTTGTTGCTTACGGACAAAATGAATTTCAATGAAATGGGCATTGATTTTAAGGTCGTTTTTGCTCTTGATACAAAGGGGCAACAATGGTTGCTGCGTATTCCTCGTCGTGATGGCATGAGGGAACAAATCAAGAAAGAAAAACGCATTTTAGAATTGGTAAAAAAACATCTTTCTGTAGAGGTTCCTGATTGGAGAATTTCATCTACAGAATTAGTGGCTTATCCCATACTTAAAGATAATCCTGTTTTAAATTTGGATGCTGAAACCTATGAAATAATTTGGAATATGGACAAAGATAGCCCGAAATACATAACATCTTTGGCAAAAACCTTATTTGAAATCCATAGTATTCCTGAAAAAGAAGTTCGGGAAAATGATTTGAAAATTATGAAACCTTCAGATTTAAGACCTGAAATAGCAAACAATTTGCAGTTAGTAAAATCTGAAATTGGTATAAGTGAGCAATTGGAAACCCGCTACAGAAAATGGTTGGATAATGATGTTCTATGGGCAGATTTCACCCAATTTATACATGGCGATTTATATGCTGGGCATGTACTAGCTTCAAAGGATGGAGCTGTTTCAGGCGTTATTGATTGGTCAACAGCCCATATAGATGACCCAGCGATTGATTTTGCTGGGCATGTAACTTTGTTTGGAGAAGAAAGCCTCAAAACTCTAATCATCGAGTATGAAAAACTAGGGGGTAAAGTTTGGAATAAACTATATGAACAGACTTTAGAAAGAGCAGCGGCCTCTCCTTTGATGTATGGTTTATTTGCCTTAGAAACTCAAAATGAAAGCCTTATCGTTGGAGCAAAAGCTCAGTTGGGAGTTATATAATTTAAAAATATGATTGCTGAGGCACTGTTGCAAATAGTCGGTGGTGATAAACTTATCATCCCCTTTTGCTGATGGAGCTGCACATGAACCCATTCAAAGGCCGGCATTTTCAGCGTGACATCATTCTGTGGGCCGTACGCTGGTACTGCAAATACGGCATCAGTTACCGTGAGCTGCAGGAGATGCTGGCTGAACGCGGAGTGAATGTCGATCACTCCACGATTTACCGCTGGGTTCAGCGTTATGCGCCTGAAATGGAAAAACGGCTGCGCTGGTACTGGCGTAACCCTTCCGATCTTTGCCCGTGGCACATGGATGAAACCTACGTGAAGGTCAATGGCCGCTGGGCGTATCTGTACCGGGCCGTCGACAGCCGGGGCCGCACTGTCGATTTTTATCTCTCCTCCCGTCGTAACAGCAAAGCTGCATACCGGTTTCTGGGTAAAATCCTCAACAACGTGAAGAAGTGGCAGATCCCGCGATTCATCAACACGGATAAAGCGCCCGCCTATGGTCGCGCGCTTGCTCTGCTCAAACGCGAAGGCCGGTGCCCGTCTGACGTTGAACACCGACAGATTAAGTACCGGAACAACGTGATTGAATGCGATCATGGCAAACTGAAACGGATAATCGGCGCCACGCTGGGATTTAAATCCATGAAGACGGCTTACGCCACCATCAAA
>JAGVVH010000345.1 GCA_019135895.1 Bacteroidota bacterium
TAAATTTACATTTACATTGCCTGTCAGTGATTATTAATAATATTAGGAATAAGCATTAATAACATTTCATCAATAACAGAAAGCCAACGAAACGCAAATAGTGCTCTTCGTTGGCAATAATAGTACTCCCAAATGGAGTTCTGTGGAGCCGGAGGGAGTCGAACCCTCGTCCAAACTCATTGCAAAAATGCTTTCTACATACATAGCCATCGATTATTTGTCGGCTTAGTTGCAGGTTCGAGGCCAACCAACACAAAGCTTATCTTCTGAAATTTCGCGCATACAGCGAAGCCTGTAATTGCTATCTAACCTTTTGCGATGCTTCTTGCCGGACGCAGGTCAGCGTAGCTTCCGGGGAAACATCCAAAACCATAGTCCTTGACTAGGTTTCGGAGCTTAGCAGCTTATGCTGCGTAAGAATAGTTGCCGTTTATTGGCGTATGGAGTTAGTTTTTAACGGAACCCTCTCCCAACCTCCGGTATGCTTACAAAATCACATATAAGCTGTCAAAACCAAACGACCCCAGTCATGGTCTGACTATTTCACTAGACCTTTAGTATTTAATATTACCCTGTAAGTTTCAGCATTTGAAAGAACTGTCACTCTTTTACTGATAACTCCCGAATTCTCGGCTTTATACTTTGCTTTGATAGTAGCTGATTTACCCGGCATCACGGGAGCTTTTGACCATTCGAGAGTTGTGCAGTCACAGGAAGAAATAACATCATCAAGAATCAACGGTTTATTTCCAATATTAGTAAAAGTAGCAGTAACTTCTTTTACATCTCCCACATTTAGAGTTCCAAAATCAAAATAGAGTTTATCGAATTTAATTTCAGGTCCATTTACAGGAACATTAGCAGTTTTGTTAACACCTTGCTGAGCCTGAAGATTTGCAAAGGAGAGCACAACAAAGAATACTAAAAGAATTTTTTTCATTTTACAGGCATTTAGAATTATCAACAATACAAAAGTTCAAATTATTCAGGTTTAACGATACTTCCGGCATTATTTTCAGGCACTGCTTCAGGAGCAGGGTTGATTACAGTTCCTTTAATATTGAGGATAATTCTGTTATTAACAGCGTTAGACTCAACAGTAACAGATTTATTGATTTGCCCCACCCTTTGCGTATTATATTTCACTTTAATAACGCCTTTTTTGCCCGGTTGAATGGGTTCTTTAGGCCATTCAGGAACAGTGCAACCACAGGAAGAACGAACATTGGTAAGAATAAGTTCAGCTTTGCCGGTATTTTTAAATACAAACTCACACTCACCATTTCCCCCTTTTTCTACATTCCCATAATCATGTACAATTTTATCAAAGGTGATAACCGGTTCTTTTACTTTTTTAGAAGATTTTGCATTAGCCCCATTATCTTGAGCTGAGAGTGAAAAAACAATAAAAAGAGCTACAAATAAACTAAAGAATTTTTTCATTTTAAGTATCATTAAATTTGTTTAATTAATTAAAGCGTTGCATAGACATGCATATAAAATATAAGTTTAATCAATAAAGGAGAAAATTGCCAAATCGTAACCTTTTAAGCCGAACCCTGAAATAGTTCCCTTGCAAGAAGAAGAGATCATAGATTTTTTTCTAAAACTCTCACGTCCGAAAAGATTTGAAATATGCACTTCCACTACCGGAGTGGGAATAGCCTTAATAGCATCAGCCAAGACAATTGAGGAATGTGTATAGGCACCAGGATTGAGGATTATTCCGTCAAAATACTGATGACTTAAAATTTGGTCAACCAATTCATCAATTTTATTAGATTGAAAAAAATCAAGTTCAAATTGGGGAAATCTTTTCTTGAGCTCAAAAAAATAGGTTTCAAAGTCAACATGACCATAAATATCAACCTCTCGGGTTCCGAGTTCATTTAAATTGACACCATTAATAATAATAATTTTTTTCATCACTGTAATATAGGATGTATATTTTGGAGTTATATCCTTCCCATCTTTATCATTATTCGTAAACCAAAAGAAAGACATCTTCGTCACTTTTCATCATGTTCATTTGTTCACGGGCATATTGTTCAAGTAGAACAGGATTCCTTTTCAATTCATCAAAGCTGTAAGTATTATTAATTTGATTTTTTGTCTTAAAAATCATAGCCTCCAAGTTTTTAATTTTTTGACTTAATTCCCTGTGCTTTGAAAAGTTATTATCAGAAATAAAAGCAATATAAACCAAAAAGAGCAAAATTGTTATTCCATAAAGGAAAAAGAAAAATTTCTTTTGGGGTTCCATAATTAAACTTTTAACAGTTGCAAAAATATAAAATAAACAATATCAAAAATAAAAATAATCATCATTAAACTAAATTGATAACATTTTTAATAAATCAAAAGTTATCGTGCATAATTAACTGATCTGGTTTCTCTTATAACAGTGATTTTGATTTGTCCCGGGTAAGTCATTTCATTTTGAATTTTCTTGGAAAGTTCAAAAGATATTTGGTTAGCCTGATCGTCGGTAACTTTCTCTGCTCCTACGATAACACGAAGTTCACGACCTGCCTGAATAGCAAAAGTTTTCACAACACCGGGATAAGTAAGAGCAAGATTTTCAAGATCATTAAGACGTTTCATATAAGCTTCTACCACTTCGCGACGGGCTCCGGGTCGAGCACCTGAAATAGCATCGCACACTTGCACAAGAGGTGATATTAAGCAATCCATCTCCATTTCATCATGATGGGATCCAATAGCATTCACAATTTCAGGACGTTCTTTATAAAGTTCAGCTAATTGGGCACCAAAAAGAGCATGCGGCAATTCAGGTTCAGAATCAGGCACTTTGCCAATATCGTGTAAAAGGCCTGCTCGTTTTGCCAGTTTTGCATTTAAGCCAAGTTCAGCAGCCATTGAAGCACATAAATTAGCCACTTCCTTTGAGTGTTGTAAAAGATTTTGACCATAAGAAGAACGGTATC
This sequence comes from Bacteroidota bacterium, assembly GCA_019135895.1. Lineage (GTDB taxonomy): Bacteria > Bacteroidota > Bacteroidia > Bacteroidales > WCHB1-69 > JAGVVH01. The sequence continues at coordinate 2,949 of JAGVVH010000345.1, forward strand.
TCATTTTACCAACCAATCTCATTAGTTCATGGTGGATATTATTAACTCCCAGATCAATACAGGTTCTTTTTCCAATTTCAGCGATTTCCTGTTCAAGTTGTTTTTTTGTTTTAGCAACAATTTCCTCAATTCTTGCGGGGTGAATTCGACCATCAGTAACCAATTTTTGGAGTGATAATCTGGCGATTTCGCGTCTTATCGGGTCAAAGCTCGAGAGCAAGATTGCATCTGGGGAGTCATCAATGATAACATCAACCCCTGTAAGATTTTCCAAGGTTCTGATATTTCTTCCTTCACGACCGATAATACGGCCCTTTATCTCATCATTTTCTATATTAAAAACGGAAACAGCATTTTCGAGAGCAGCTTCCACTCCGGTTCTTTGTATTGTTTTGATGACAACCTTTTTGGCCTCCATACTGGCTGTGTTTTTGGCTTCATCAACAATATCCTTCACTAAAATCATTGCTTCGGATTTTGCTTCATCTTGCATAAGCTGTATCAGTTGTTCCTTGGCCTGTTGAGCGGATAATTCGGCAATAGATTCCAGTTTAGCTTTCTGAATAGCTGTTTGTCTTTCCAGTTCCTGTTGTTTTTGATTATTGGCCTCAATCTGCTTAGTGAGTTGTTCTTTGAGAATATTAGTTTCGTTAACTTTGCGATTGGTTTCTTCCAGTTTTTGGTTAAGAGAAGTTTCTTTTTGCTTAATACGATTTTCTGCCATTGAGATTTGCTGATTTTTCTCATTTACAGTCTTTTCGTGTTCACTTTTCAATTGGAGAAATTTTTCTCTGGCTTGGAGAATTTTTTCTTTTTTCAACAATTCTGCATCTTCTTCAGCTTTTTTAACCAATTGGATGCTGTTTTTAGTAAGTGTTTTTTTCAGAAGAGTATAGGATAATAATACTCCGACAATAATTCCGGCGATAATGGAAATAGGGATTATAATAAAATTTGGGTCCATATAATATTTATTTTGGTTTATATATTGATTTTAATTTGATAAGACATAAAAAAAAACCCGCAATTCGTTCCATAGGGTATAAATTAAACTCCTATATGTTACGTTGAAGGAGCCATCACTTCGCGGAATTCCAAAGGGTAAAAATACCTGCCTTACGGCATATGGCCTTTCCTAAAATAATTGAGCCTATCCTTCTTTTGTGTAGTGTTGAGTTTAACAAACGTATCTGAACAATTGCGGGATAATTATTTTTTCAAAGAACGTGATTAATCAATTTTCAATTTATCTGTTAATCTTTTCAATTCTTGCATTTTAGGGACTAAATTCTCTTCAAATTCGTTCAATCTTTCTTCATTTTCAACCCATTTTACAACATAATCTACAAGTATTTTTGACAACAAATCCTGATGGTCAGTATAGTTCCATTTTTTTGCAAATATCAGAAAACTTTCATTGATTATTTTTTCTGCTTCTCTATAATAGTATTCCCATTCCTTATTAATCACAACATCCACAAATCTTTGCGCCACCTCAACCTTAATTGTTATTTTATCTTGTTCCATAACTACTTATTTAGAAGCTCTATACAGATATCAATCTCCCGCACTAAATCATTAATTTTCTTTTTTGTTTCTTTTTTATCTTCTTTGTTTATTACAGTTTTGGTTATAGTTAATAATTTATATTTTTCTTGAAGAACGTTTAGTTTATCAATAAGTTCACTGATTTCATTTTTCAAAGATTGATTTTCATTTTGCAGTTCTTCAATTTTACTTTTATATTCATTTAAACATAAAGTTCCTTGCTTTATTGTATATTCTATCTCATTATATAAACTTAAAAAAGTATCCATTATCGATATTCCTTTTTGCAAAATTACAACATTTTTGAGACATTTTTTCATTGTTTAACACTTTTATTTTGGGGCAAAATAAAAAATAAATATAACGAATGAAAAATTAAGGAATTACCTTTAGTTATAAACCAACGATTGTGAACTTTTATTGTAAAAATGAGTTTTAAAAAGTGAACACAATTTTTGTAATTTTGTGTCGTTAAAAACGTTGTTTATTTTGAAGAATCAATGGAATTATGAGAACTACAGGGAAAATCTTGAGAATCAATTTTTTAATATTTATATCACTCTTATTTTTCAATCAGGCTCAGTCGCAGACTACCTGTAATGCCAAAGCCCCTTCACAGGTTGGTGTCGGGCAAACTTTCGAGTATACTGTCTCGCTGAATGAAAAACCATCCAAAATTTCATCTTCCAATTTCAACAATTTCACTATTGTTGGTGGACCGAGTCAGGGTTCATCTACCTCTATAAGTTCTATCAATGGACAAACCACTCAAACCAGCAGTTATTATTATACTTACTACTTAAGAGCAGATAAAACCGGTAGTTTTACACTTCCCGGAACTTCTTTTATTGTAAACGGGAAGCAGGTAACATCAAATTCTGTCAAAATTTCGGTAGTAGAAGGCTCACAACAACAGTCGTCGGCATCAAACAGAGGGCAATCATCCAGACAAACTGTAAATTCATCTCCAACTCTTGACAAGAACGAAATAATGATTAAAGCTTTTGCTTCAAAATCAACCCCATACGAAGGAGAAGAAGTGATTATCACACATAAATTGTACATTGGAGAAGGGGTGAATGGAGGTTACCAGGTAACCAGTGTTAACATGCCTACACAAAATGGTCTTTGGTCCTATCAACTTGGAGATATTGATGCCGATCCTCCCAAGTCTTATGAAACGATTAATGGCAAAAGGTATCTGGTACTGGAAATACGACAGACTGCAGTTTTTCCACAGAAGTCAGGAAAAATAACCATTACACCTTTGGAAATGGATATTATTGCCCGCGTCATTTACCAAGCAAGAAGCGGAGGTAGTGTATGGGATCAATTCTTTGGGGGAGGTCAACGGGCACAAGATCACAAACTAAACATTAAGTCAAATAGCATTACACTTAATGTCAAAAAATTACCGAATGCCAATAGACCGGATAATTTCAGTGGAATAGTGGGTAATTTTTCCATTAAATCCTCTTTGAGTCGTGCTGAATTAAAAGCCAATGATGCAACAAATCTGGTAATAACCATTACCGGAAAAGGTAATTTACAACACATTGAACAACTAGACATTAAATTTCCTCCTGATTTTGATGTAACAGAGCCCAACATTAGCGACAATATTAACACTCGCAACAACGCTGTTTACGGCTCCAGAAGTTTTGAATACGTGATGATTCCGAGAAGTGAGGGTGATTTTTCAATTCCCCAAGCGTCCTTTTCCTATTTTGATCCGACAACCCAAACTTATAAAACAATTTCTTCTGAATCTTATAATCTAAAAGTATCCAAAGGTGACGGATCAGGAATTACTACAACACAATCCAATCAAAAAAACATTAAAATTTTAGACAGGGATATCAGATTCATCAAAAATTCTTCTAAGTGCTTCCATAAAGCATCCTCTCCTTTCTATGCAACACCATGGTATTTCACATTGCTACTTTTCCCCCTTTTACTTTTTGTTATCTTTTTAATTGTATGGAGAAAACAGATAGAAAAAAGTAGCAATATTGTGATGATGAGAGACAAAAAAGCCAAAAAAGTAGCAAGAAAGAGGTTAAAGAAGGCACTTATTTTGTTGAATGAAAAGAAAAAAGAAGAATTTTACATAGAAATTTCTAAAGTATTGTGGGGATATTTAAGTGACAAGTATCATATTCCGCTATCACAGTTATCCATGGAGAGTGTTGAAGCAAGGTTCAAGGAAAAAGGGTTGGAAAAAGATTCTGTTGATGAGTTTCTTTCCACACTTAACCAGTGTGAATTTGCAAGGTTTGCTCCCGGCGATAGTTCTCAATTGATGAAAGAGATGTATGACCTTACTTCGGATTTTATCATCAAAATTGAACAAAAAAAGAAATAATCCTACATTTTATTATTCAAACTATATAATTTAAATTAATAAATCAAAGAAGTTAATAATGAAATTCGTCAAAATAAAAATAGCTTTGGCAATCACAATGCTTATTTCATCGGGATTTTTGTTTGCAGATAACAATACTATTATGCAGAAGGCAAATGCGGCATATCAGGCACAAAAATATCAGCAAGCTAAAAATCTATATCTTACAATTGTCAAGAGTGGAAACGAAGGAGCCATACTGTTTTACAATTTAGGAAATGCCTGTTTTAAAAACGGAGAAAAGGCAACTTCTTTGTTATGGTATGAAAGAGCCCTAAGGTTAGATCCATCAAACGAAGATATTAAACATAACATTGCTTTTGTAAATCAAAATATTACAGATAAAATTGAGGAAGTTCCGGATTTTATTTTATTCAGGTGGTGGAATTCATTATCCATGAGTCTTACTGCCACAAATTGGGCAATTGCAAGTATTATTTTCGCATTTCTGCTCGTGACAGGAATGATTATCATGTTAGTTACTCCACAACAGTGGCTTCGTTCTTCGGGTTTTGTTTTTGCACTGGTGATGATGATCATGCTAGTAATGAGCACTATTTTTGCCCATAAAGAATCCGTGCGTTATAAAAATAATCCTGAAGCAATTGTAATGCAAAGCGTATTAAATGCCAAAAGTACTCCTAATGAATCAGGTGCTGATCTTTTTATTATTCATGAGGGTTTGAAAGTTATTATTACCGACCGATTAAATGAGTGGTATGAAATTAAAATTCCAAATGGAGAAAAAGGATGGGTCAACAAAAAATCCATTGAAATTATTTAAATCATTTTAAAAGCCATACAGAAGACCCAGAAGGCCTATAGCTAAGGCAATAATTATTTTAATAATTTTCATTAAGACAAAATGTATTTTTGAATCTGCCAGAAGAGGTAAGGCTCCATGGCCTTCCTGTACTATGGAATTTGATAATAGCACGCTAAATGGAATTGTTCCGCTGAAGAACATCACAATAAAAATAAGATGAGGACCCGATTCAGGAATAATACCAATTACTATAGCTAATAATAGAATGACTATTTTTGCCCAGTTGCTTCCCTGAATTATTTTATTAAGATCCAAAAAATAATAGAGTAAATGCATAAAGAGCAGTACAAAAAATGTACAGAGTAAAATAGATATAAAATGCTTTTTGATAACATGTTCCCATAGGTGCGACTGCAAAAAATGTTCGGATGAGAATGCTACTATCATTAGTGTTAATAGTGTAAGTATAATAAAAAGCAAATTCTCCCAATGAAAGGAATGCTCTTCATTTTGATGATTATAGATATGTTCTGAAGACTCAGTAGCAGATATATTTTCATTTTCAGACATAACAGCTACTCTCTCATTTGCATGATCCACTGATGAAACTGCTTTAGTATTAGCTCCTTGATATTTAAGTTCAGGCAATACGGAATGGTCATGAGAAAAAGTACCCGACAATTGGAACAGCAAATATATTGAGAGTCCAAAAATCAATATTGCCCGGGGAAAGGTCATGTTTTTTAAATTGGACCAAGACAATTTAGCCCCTGAATGATGATGATCTGTTTCATCATGGTGGATTTCGAAGTGATGATTTTCAAGAATGATACTTTTTTTTCTGAAAATTACTTGTACAATGGCTCCGAAAATGATAGCAAGAACAAATAAAATCGAGGCTAAAATAAGGGTCCATTTCGGGCTATAGGCAAACATAAAAAAAGCTTCGTCTCCAAAAGTGGAAATCATGCCTGCAAAAAGTGCTCCGAATGAAATCATGTTGTGGGTAAAAAGAGAGACAACAGTAAAACCTCCCAAACATCCGGGAATCAAGCCGAGTAAAGCTGCCATAACAATCTGCAGGAACGGCTTATTGTGTAGTTTATCCATAAAATGCCCTGATGTTCTGACATTCACAAACTCAATCAACAGTAACATTACCATTACAAGACAAGTAATGGTCAAGGTATTTTTCAGAACTTCAATAATAATGTTCAAAAATTCCATAAATAGAGGGCTAAGGGATACTATATTATATTAGCTGTTCTTTGAATAGACTTTTTCAAAATCGGTTCGGGCTATCAATGATCTACCCAAAGTTATCTCGTCAGTATATTCCAATTCTTCTCCAATGCCAACTCCTCTGGCAATAGTGGTAATAAGAGAGACTTTATCCTTGATGTTTTTATAAATAAAGAAATTAGTTGTATCTCCTTCGACAGTTGCGGGAAGAGCCAATATAACTTCCTTAATATCATCATTTTCAACACGACTAAAAAGCTCTTTTAAAGTAAGCTGAGAGGGGCCAATCCCATCCATTGGAGAAATAACACCACCCAGTACATGATAAAGTCCTTTATACTGTTCCGTATTTTCAATGGCAATAACATCCCTTATATCTTGGACAACACAAATAATTTGATTATTTCTCTTACTATTGCTGCATATTGAGCAAACCTCTTTATCTGAAAGATTATAGCAATTTTTACAGAACTTAATATTAGATTTAAGATTTTCAATAGAAGTGGTGAGCAATTTAACATCACTATCTTTTAATTTAGTTATGTGGAGTGCCAGCCGCAAGGCAGTGCGTTTTCCAATTCCGGGAAGTTTGGAAATCTCGTTGACGGCATTTTCCAGATATGAAGAATAAAATACCAGCATATAAAAAAAATTATCTGCAAAAATATTAAAAAACGAGTAGTGAAATCCCAATGTCCTCAATTTTGTTATTTTTGCATCTTAAAAATATTCAAAATATGAAAAAATTTCTTTTACTAATAACAATACTTGTTATTTCTGTTGTTACTTTTGCTGAGAGAATATCTCCAAAACAGGCTTTTCAGGTAGCTCAAAATTTTATCATTGAAAAAAATAATGATTACTCTATCAAAAGTGAATCACTCACTCTGAATCATATAGAAATGGAAGAGGGTGATGCACTCTATTATATTTTCAATCTTGAAGAGATGGGATTTGTTATTATTTCAGGATCAAACCTCACCTACCCCATTTTAGCCTATTCTTTTGATCATAATTTTAAAGAATTTCCCGGAACAAATGGGATTTTAAACTTTTATAAAGAGCAGATTCGTTATGCCGAAAGTTCAAAAGCCACACCGTGGCAAAAAGCAAAAGATCAGTGGAAACATTATCTTGCTGATAATTTTACTAAAGATAATTCCAAATCAGTGATTGTAAAACCATTATTAACAACTAATTGGAATCAAAATATTTACTATAACACCTATTGTCCCTGGGATGAAGATGCCGGAGCTTATTACGACTATCGGGTTCCAAACGGCTGCGTTGCCTTGGCTGTAGCCCAACTGATGAACTATTACAGACATCCTGACAGAGGTGTTGGGGGAGTTTCTTATATTCCATCTCCATATCCACGGCAGACAGTTATTTTTTCAAATCACACATACAATTGGGATGCCATGTGCAATGAGCCAACCGATTATGATGGTGAATTAGCCAAAATTATATATCATGTGGGCGTTGCCAGTCAAATGGGATACAGTCCTGACGGTTCCGGAGCTTATACAGAAGTAGCTGCCGAAAAATTAGTAGATAATTTTAAATATAGTGAAGATTACAGAGTTTCCTATCAGTCAGAGTACCTTGACACTTTTGCCATCTATTATGTAAAACTATTGGAAAGGGAATTAGATTCCTTGCGACCAATTCTTTATTCAGGGTATAATTCGGAAATGGGCGGTGGACATGCATTTATACTTGACGGATATGATTCAGACGATATGTTTCATTTAAACTGGGGCTGGGGAGGCAGCAGCAACGGCTACTTCCAGATAAACCATTTATCTCCGGGGGGAAGCGATTTTAGTTATGGAGCAAGAGCCATTACTAAGCTACGCCCTGCATCAAATTATCCTGCCAACTGTTCAGGACATCATAGGAATACGGCAAGTTTCGGATACATAACCAATGGCTCGACAAATAAGCCCTATGCTCCTAATCCCGACTGCTCATGGATGGTTGCTACACCTTATGCTCAATCCTATACTTTTACTTTCGACAGGTTGAGTCTCAACCCAACTGTTGATTATGTCACTATTTATAACGGACCTTCTGAAAGCGACGGAATTAAAGCTCAATATACGGGCACTACACTCCCTACCTCACCAGTTACTGTAACCGCTGACAGTGTGCTCATTACCTTTACTACTGTTGGTCAATCTACTGAAAACAATCAGTACTATGGCTTTTTACTATCTTACACCACTACCCTACCTGCAAGAACTTGTAATGGCACTACCAATTTTAATACTGAAGTCCATGCTTCTATAAGTGACGGAAGTGAAAGTGAGAATAACTATCTGCCTCAGACAAATTGCAGTTGGCTTGTTCGTCCTACTTTTGTATCGGGTTATGCTGTCAGCTTTAGAAGTTTTAATCTTAAGAAAGGTGATTTTGTGGACATATATGATGCTACTACTTCTCCTGCTACTTTATGGAACAGATTTGATATTTACAACATGCCCACCTATAATGTTTATAATATCAATTTTTCAAAGATGAAGGTTAACTTCGTTGCTGATAACTGGGAAGAAGGAACAGGATTTGAGCTTGAGTATTATGCAATTTTAAACTTAGCAAATAATAGCGGGATTGAAGAGTTGACCCTCTATCCCAATCCTGCAAATGATTTTATAACCGTAAAATTCTCCGATTCAGAATCTGATATTATAAGCTGCAAGATATTTGACATTACAGGAAAGTTATTGCAAGAAGAGAGTATTGACCATAACGGCGGAGAGTCAGTTAAAAATTTCGATGTTAGTAATTTAGCAAGTGGTTTATATTTATTTCAATTAGAAACTAAAAAAGGAAAAGATATTCGAAAATTCGCAATTCAATAAGTAATATTATGAAATGATGCACTTTAATAACAAATTATGGGGGGTACTGTTTTTTTCATTTTTAATGATAAACCAGTATATTTACGCCCATAATCGTGATTCATTACATGTTACACATTTGGAATTTGTTGAGAACAGAAATCAATGGCATTCTAATGTATTGTTTAAAGCTAAATTCGCTAACGGAGCTCTATTTGCCGAAAAAAATTGCATCACTTATATCTTATTGAATAGCAGTCAGCTTGAATCATTTGTTGCTGCCAAAAATAATCCCGCACTTTCCTTTTCCGGTAATATTGACGCTGCTGCATACAAAATGAACTTTATCGGAGCTAATGAGGCTGTTAAAGTTTTTGGGAAAGATGAGCTCCCCTATTATCACAACTATTATATCGGAAATGATAAAAACAAATGGGCTTCTAACGTTCCGGTTTTTCATGATATTTATTACGAAAATATTTATCCCGGAATTGATTTAACATTCTTTCAAGATCATGATTATTTAAAATATGAATTTATCGTCAAAAAGAGTGCTGCTCCGGAGGCTATTAGTTTACATTATGATGGTGTTAAATCAATTACACTGAATCATGATAATTTGATAATTACAACCGGAGTTGGAGATGTTGTAGAGTTAAAACCAAGAGCATATCAAATTGATAAAAATGGTGATACTATTGTAGTTGATTGTCAATACCAGGTTACCAAACAGTTAGTTTCTTTCAAATTGGGAATATATGACAAGGATTTAGCGCTCGTAATTGATCCGACAATAATTTTTTCTTCGTATTCAGGCTCTACCGCGGACAACTGGGGTTATACTGCTACTTATGACGATCTTGGCAATTTGTATGGTGGCGGCATTGTCTTTGGATTGGGTTATCCATTGACAACTGGTGTCTATCAGACAACTTATGCCGGTGGTGATTGTGATATTGGCATTTCAAAATTTGATGCTACAGGATCATTTTTACACTATTCGACCTACCTCGGAGGAAGTGGGGTGGATATTCCTAATAGCCTATATGTAAATGATAATGATGAGCTGTACGTATTGGGAACTACAGGCTCTAGTGATTTTCCCATTACAACAGGCGCTTTTGATTCAACTTTTGGGGGCGGAACCACCTATATATTGTCTTCTGTTCTCAATTTTACTAATGGATCAGATATTGTGGTTGTAAAATTCAATCAAAACGGACAGAATCTTATTGGATCGACCTATATAGGTGGAACTAATAATGACGGTTTAAACACTTCCAGTGGACTTAAAAAAAATTATGGAGATGAAGCAAGGGGGGAAATCATTATTGACATAAATAGCAATGTATATGTTGCCAGCTCCACACTCTCCACTGATTTTCCTGCTACTAACGGTGTATTCCAACCTCAGCATAACGGAGGTTTACAAGATGCATGTATTATAAAAATAAACCAGAATCTCACAAATATTATTTGGGCCTCTTATCTGGGAGGATCCGGTAATGAGGGAGGATATAGCATAGTTTTATCATCAGATAACACTATCTATGTTTGCGGAGGAACTAACTCTGCCGATTTTCCAACTACATCAGATGTAATACAGCAAACTTATGCCGGAGGAACATCAGGGTCTGCTCCGGATGGCTTTGTCACTCATATCAATGAAAACGGCACTCAAATACTTAAAAGTACTTTTTTAGGAGAATCAGGATATGATCAGGCATATTTGATAAAGAACGACAAATTTGACTGTCCTCATATTTTTGGACAAACAGCTGCTCCTGACTCCTTCTGGATTAAAAATGCAGGGTGGTATGTTGTAGGAGGAGGACAATTTCTTACAAAATTGACTCCTGAATTAGACTCAATTATATGGTCAACTGCCTTTGGCACCGGAAACGGAGGCCCTGATATTTCCCCAACGGCTTTGCTTGTTGACTTATGCAGTAATATATACATGTCAGGATGGGGAAGCATTCTCGTCAATCAATTCGGTGGTACTTCAGGACTTCCTATTACGGCAAACGCTTTCCAAAGCACAACCGACAATAACGATTACTATTTTATCTGCATCAGTGATGATGCTTCTGCTCTTGTATATGCCACTTATTTTGGAAGTCCGAACTCTCGGGAGCATGTGGACGGCGGAACCAGTCGTTTTGATAATAAGGGAAGAATTTATCAGGCAGTATGTGCCGGATGCGGAGGATATGACAATTTTCCCACTACCCCGGGGGCATGGTCTCAAGTTAACGGAAGTACCAATTGTAACCTCGGAGTAATCAAGCTCGACTTTAATTTGCCGGTGGTAATTGCTGATTTTGATATTCCTAATGTGGTCTGTGCCCCAATTGATCTTAGTTTCAATAATGACTCTCAAACAATCAGCGATTCTACTACTTTTTTCTGGAGTTTTGGAGACGGAAATACTTCCACTTTGAGAGACCCGACACATTTTTACACTAATTCGGGAGTATATATGGTCCAATTGATAGTGCAGGATGCCGGAAGTTGTAATTTTTCAGATACACTAACCCGTCAATTAGTGGTTCTCTCTAATTCCACAGATACACTGGAGACAAAATATATCTGCGTTGGCAATTATATTCAGATTGGGATTCCTCCGAGTGGGGATGAAAATCTGACCTATTCCTGGTATCCTTCTACGGATTTAAGCAACCCTACTATCTCAAATCCCATTGCTTCTCCCGATAGTACAATCATGTATGTACTATACATTTCCAATGGTGTTTGCTTTGACACGCTCTATCAGTTGGTGAGCACTTTCTATATTGATATTGAAATTGGCAATGACACCACTATCTGCCGAGGGGAATCGGTGCTTCTTTCACCAACGGTTTCAGGGTCCCCTGAAAATCGTTATTTCTGGTCCATTCAACCTGATTTCTCAACTATTATTAATTCGGATCCATTACAATATGCGATCACTGTTAACCCTCTTTTTACTACAACCTATTACTTGAAAGTTACCGGAGGAGGGTGTGTTGCTTTAAGCAGCATTACAGTTAATGTTTCATTTATTGAGCTTACGGAGCCTCCTCCCTATACAATTTGCTTTGAAGACAGTATTCAAATTTCAATAGGGACCGACTGTAGCAATTGCCATTACCAATGGAGTCCCACAGAATCAATTCTTGGAGAAACTGACAGTCGTACGATTTGGATTAATCCTTATGAAAACACCACTTATACGGTCACTGTAACCAATGAATTCGGATGCACGGCAGTAGGCAATATCACAGTCATTAAAAGAACCAATACTTTCCCTGAAGAGGTAGTTGCCTGGTGTGACAAAAACAGAATCATTTACGGTGACAGCACCTATTTGCATGCCACAACTTTCGGTTCTCCCGGCTACAACTATCAATGGATTCCCACCACCGGCGTGGTATCTCCCAATTCTCCCAACACTTTGGTATATCCTGTAGTAACGACAATCTATACCTGCATTGTAACAGATCAATACGGCTGCCCTAAATCTGATACTGTGCTTATTATTGTTGATGCAACCCTCTGTGATGAACCCTATATTTTTGTTCCCAACGCCTTTTCTCCGAATGGAGATTCAAAAAATGACATTCTTTACGTAAGAGGCGATTACATTGAAAAATTTACTTTCAGAATATATGACCGTTGGGGCGAAAAGATTTTTGAAACTCAAGATCTTAATGAGGGATGGGATGGCACTTACAAAGGGAAAATTTCTCCTCCAGGAATTTATGACTACTATCTTGAAGTCCATTGTGTGGATCAGCAATACTATCTTAAAAAAGGGAATATCACCTTGTTAAGATAAATCTTTCCATTTATTACATTTGATTCAATCTCTCTAAAAAAACCTACTTTTCTTATATACTATTTTATAGATCCTTTATTGTTCTCTATGTTTTTATAAAATTCTATTAGGTTTTATTAAATGGGCGTTGCAATGATATGTATTTTTTTCATAAGATTTCCAAAAAGAAGCGCATCGTACCACATATAGTAGAAACGTTGGGCATTGAACCATGTAATCCCATCGGGATTATCATCATGATAATCATAAGGATCAGCAAAAATAATGACATCATCCATAACATTCTCCGGATCACGAACATCATAGCCAATTACAAGGACCCAATGTCCTCCCCAATCGCTCCATTCAACAAGAGTAGGAATTCTGTTAGCCAAATTTTCCCTAAGCATTTCAAGAGTTCCGTTCTGATAGTAGGCGGCTTCAAAACCATGATTGTTGAGCCAGGAAGTCATTTGTTCAGGATTCGTACCACAAACAGAACTTGTTCCCATTTCTGAGGCAATATTCATTTCATTGCCTTCTCTGCCATAATACCTTAATAATGAAACAACAGCTGCAGGGCCACAAGTATATTCTGTAGTTTGAAGACATGAATTAACATCAAGAAATGTAAGCCCTCCAATAGGATATGGAGGTCTGATGTTTGTCACATAATAGCGAATTCTTTCGGGAACAGAAGGCTTTTCGGGATCTATTTTCTCACACCCAAGAAAGATTAATAAGAAAAATACAATAATCATTAGTTTGTTAAACTGATTAGCCGGTTTCATCTTTTCCATATTTCTTTTAAGTTTAATAAATGTTGTTCATCTTGTTTATAATTCTTAGAACAGCTTATTTTCCTCACATTTATCCCTATTTATTAAGGTTTTTATCCAAATTAAGTGACTCATTGTAATGGATAATGGTATTTACTTTTTTTTATAAAGCACACAAAAGTAGTCAATATTCTTTTCTATAAAAAAATTTTTTAATATGGTCAGAAAATTTATAATTTGTCAAGCCGTCTTTGATAGCAGCAAATAATTTCTACAGAATCATTCTCAGCAATCAATATTTTTCTTTTACAGGGTGTTTATTTCAATTTAATTGCTTGATTTAATGTATTAAGTATTAATTTATATTATTCCATATTTTATTTTCCATTTCCCGAGTTTAATTATGTAATTTTAGTCTTTGGAATAATTTATTTGATTTTTAATAAAGTAATTTTGATGCATGATTTTTTAGCAGAAAGTCATACTACTAATGTAAGGATCGAATGCACCCCAATATTTATCACAAGAATTGGGATAATTTTCATTAATAAATGGTATTTTTGCATTATAAAAGTAAAGCAGGCATCATCATCAATTGAATTTATAAACCATGAAAAAAATAGCCATTTTAATTATAATCCTATCATTGGGAATTGTTGGATTTTCTCAGCAATTGGAAGTACGTTTTAACTCCGAATTTCAGAAAGACAGTGAAGTAAAAAACTCTTTAGGAGCAGGTGCCTCTCTGGTCTTTGATGAGTGGGTTAAGAACATGAATTTCCAAATAAATTTTGATTGGGCACACTTTAAATCTAAATCCGACTATACAGCTTACTCAACCAAATACAATAAAATTAAAGTAGGAGCTTCTGCTTTGTACTGTTTTCCTTTAGGAAAGAGTTTCCTATTCAGAGCAGGGGTTGACCTCTCCTACAACGACCTAAAAAAAATTAATACATTAAAAACTGATTCAACCTATTACTACCTATCACATAAAGGTAACATGCTTGGATTAGGCGGCATTGTCAATCTTCAATGGAAACTTGGCAATCGCATTTCAATTGGAGCCAATGTAATTCCCACCTATCTGATACCCCTTATTTATAAAACAGACCGTCCCGATGTTGAATCATACTATAAAAAAGGATTTTTCGTTTTACAATTCCAAATCGGATTAATATTTCGGATGGGCTCTATAGTCGCTACAGAAACAAATTAACAACAATAAAAATGGCACTTATCAAATCTATTTCAGGTATCAGGGGAACCATTGGAGGAAAAGCTGAAGAGAACCTCACCCCTATTGACATTGTTAAATTCGCCTCAGCATTTGTAACCTTTCTGCGTAAAGGAGATAAAACAAAATCACTCACGCTGGTTGTTGGTCGTGATGCCCGCATTTCGGGAGAGCTTGTTAACAGACTTGTTTGTACCACCTTGCAGGCAATGGGAGTCAATATAATTGACCTCGGACTCTCTACTACTCCTACTGTTGAAATGTACGTCATTCAACATGCTACTGATGGAGGCATCATACTAACGGCAAGCCATAATCCGATGAATTGGAATGCCCTTAAGTTGCTTAACAAAAAAGGGGAATTTATCTCTGCCGCAGATGGAAAGAAGCTGCTTGATATTGCAGAAAAACAAGAATTTGAATATGCCGACGTAAAAAACATGGGGCAGTACCATGAAGATGCCAATGCCATTTCAAACCATATTGATGCCATTCTCAAATTAGATTTAGTTGATGTGAAAGCCATTACAAATGCTCACTTTTCTATAATTGTAGATTGTATCAATTCTACCGGGAGCCTTGCCATTCCGCTACTTCTTAAAAAACTTGGTGTCTCTCAAATAAAACTCCTCAATGGAGACCTTTCTGGCATTTTTGCTCATAATCCCGAACCTCTGCCTGAGCATCTTTT
>JAGVVH010000188.1 GCA_019135895.1 Bacteroidota bacterium
TTTGGTGGTGCTTGCAATAAAGTAAGGCCGGTCTATGGTTAAATCACCCGATGCCCCTTGCCAGGTTACTCCATCTTTTTTAAAAGCAAAAGATGTTCCGAATACTTTTTTGCCATCAACTATTTTATCCAGGACACCTTGAAGTGATTTTTCCTTTTCAGTTGTCATATTCTTTTCCATTATTAAGATTCTGTTCTTGATTTTCTGTTTTTTATAAAGTCAAACGCAAGTATTGTTAAAGACAACAGAGTACTGGCAATTACAACCCAATAGCTATATTCATCGTACTTGTTGTCAGCTAATGTGTTCACCAACATTATTAAAAAAAGCGTCAGGTAAACAACCCAAAAGCTTCTGAGAAAGAAATAGCCCAAACCCAGTAACAATCCGATAAATCCCATAGTAGCGGCTAACTCCATATCCTGAAACAATGAATCAACATAAAATGAAAGAAAGAAAAAGATGCAAAATGAAAGAAAGAAAAAGATGCTTATTGAGACAATTAACAATGCGCTTTTAATTTTGTTCTTGTTCCAATCATGTAACATGTTCGGAATTAATAAAAATACGAACAAGCCAATTCCCAGGGACATCGGAAAAAACAACAGTATATATTTGAGAATCAAGCTCCACGAATATTTCAAATCAATGGCTTTAACAAAGGCTCCCGATAATATTGTTGAAAACACTATTGCCAGTATCAGGAAAAGAAAACCTGCTATTCTGTTTGAACCTGGTTTATTGTATCTCCAATGGAATCTGTTTTTGAAATATATTGGGATAGGCTTGACAGTAGTGAGTATTGCGTTTTGATACTCAGTAGCTGAGAAACTCCCCAGCCAATATAAAAAGCCGCAATCGAAAAGATAGATAAAGAGGCTGAGTTTGTTTTCACATATCTAAAATTCAGATAATTACAAAAATATTCACCTTGCTTGTAACCAGGATAGAAAAGGTGTTAAGTTTTTGTAAAGTTTTTGTTTCACTCAGATGTTCCAGACTCCATTTTAGCAACTGTTTCTTTCAGGCATTTCGGAGTTGCTTTTGATAAAAACTTCTCCCTGGTGCCTGTTGATGTCCTGGAAGTAGTCACTTTCCTGATGTTGTGCTTGACTCCCAAAAGGAGGTCACCTCCCTGGTGCCGGCTGATTCACTGGCGGGAGCCGGAGCAGAATTTGGTGCCTGGTGCCTGTGGAGGTCACCTCTCTGTGGCTGATTGATAACCAGGCGGAAGTTGCCTCCCTGGTGCTGTATGATCCCCTGTGGGAGCCTGGGCAGGCTGCACCGTGCAATGGTTTTTACCTTCGGTAAGGCGAGGAGCATAAACGATGCTGTTGAGGCAAGCTGCACCGTGCAATGGTTTTTACCCGTCGGCATTAGCTGCCAGGCTGGGCTGATAAAGAACCAACTGTTTTTAGTTCCAGCCTGATGGCAGACGTAACAGTTTTATTCAGTGTTAATTAGCTCTTTTATTTTTTTAATGCTCAATTTCTTAGGCTTAACAGTTATCATACTTGGGCCTGAGTAGTAACGAATAGAAAACTGATCTGCATTCTTGATTTGCATTATAGTTGAAATCGGTATTTTGTAGCTGAACCTGGTAATCTTCCTGTTGTTTTCTGAAAATCCGGTTATTACAGAAACGGTTGTTGAGTCTGAGGTTTGAATATCTGCTGTGTTCTTTGAAATAGTTTTCAAGTTTTCAAATTCAATATTATCAATCACCATAGGATATGGCTTATTATCAATAATCAGGATAACCTTTTCATCAAGTTTGAAGCTGGAACTGATCAGGTAGAGAACATCATAGGCGCGATATGATGCATCATTGTTTTGATCCACTTCCTTGACGATTGACTGAGTAAAGTAATAGATCGGCGTTCTGCGATCCCGGGTTTTGTAATCATATTTGAGTTCAAATCTTTTGGTTGAGTAAACAACATCATCTTCCGAGTATATCCTGTTATACAGGAAGCAGCTTGATAAGATTGTACAAACCAGGCCTGTTATAATGACTTGGTATGGTATACCGAATTTATTATGCTTTTTCATTCAGCTAATTATCAATTGTTTACATTTTGTGTTTGCGAATGTTTGGTTTCATCGGGAAGTTCTTTTTTCTGAGCTTCAGAAAGTTTTTCCCAATCGGTTATATCTGTTTTGCTGACGTTTTCTCTGTGTGCTTCAAATACCTCTATTTGAAACTTTAAATAGCCCAAAAGCCCGATGGCTAATATTATGGATGCAAAAGCAAATTCTCTTTGAGAGCTGCCGGATATAATAAATCCCCACAAGCCCGATGCAAAAAAGATGAGAGTGGTTATAAGGGTAATGCTTAAAAGCAATTTTGCTCTTTTTGGATTTTGCCATATTTTTTTTTCAAACCACAGAGATGTTCGGGTTGGGTCTTGCAGTGCCGAAAGGCTGAGGGTTACTCCAAAAAATATTAGTGCATTGCTGTACGTATTGAAAAGATATTCGGGATTCAATGAAAGGTAATCAAATCCTTTGAATAGTGGCTTTATAAGCAAAATAAAGGCTATTAATACCAGGGGATATTGCAGATAACTAAGCCCGTGAAATAGTTTTTTTATGCTTTTCATCTGTCTATCTATTCATTTTACCATTCGTTTTCAAAATGTGCTATAACGTTCGGCAGAACTGAGGCCGCGGAGCGAAAGAACTCATGAGCCACGAACCTGTGTGAGTGGCGAATAATGCAGGGTTGGTGTAGAGTAGTGGTGGCGCGTGGTTTTACACTCGCGGTGCAGAGCGCCAGTGACATATACCTGCCTGTTAAGCAGTCGTGATGGTTTACAATTCCTATTTGCCGATAATTGGAATTAACCAGCCAATTAATCCACCTAATAGTATTGTCATCACCAGAATCGGTATTAGTGATTTTGGTTCTTTCCAGCCTATTAGTATTGCACAGGGCAATAGGGTTAGAAGAGCAATCAGGATTCCTTCAACTATTGGTTGAATGTTCAGATCAATTACTGCGATAAAGAATCCCACTACGATCCACATTGTAAACGCTGAGATATTAGCATCCCAGGTTAACTTTTTAATGATCATCGGAATTACATCGATAATTCCGGCGACAATTCCAAGGAGAATCCCGGTTACAATCAGGTTCATTTCTATATTCAGTTGGTTACTATTATTTTAGCATGCTGCCTAATGGTTTATGGTATGGTGTCAGGTAGTGTTCCAATCAGTATGTCTGGGGTAGCAGGTCTTCATCGAAGTTTTACACCTTAAAATTACACTTTTCCACTCAATTCTCGCGTCGGCAAAAACCGATGAATAGGGGCAGGCCGTAACACCAGGAGGGGGGCTAGAGAGCGAGGCCAGCGGGCTGGTTTTTGCCTGTTGGTTTTAGCCTTGAAGCCAAGTTGAGAACACTAACTGGTTTTGATGTACCTGCCTGGCAGACCGTCGCACAAAAGTTATTCGAAGTCAATTGCACATACCGGTAAGTTGTGTGTTGCCTACTTATTCATTGTTTTCATTTTAGCAGCATTGGTATCCCAAATTCTTTTTATGCTAAAGTAAATACCGTCAATGCCTCTTTGGTCTTTTTTTACTCTTAGTAAATCACAGAAGTCGCTAGTCAATAATTGAGATTCAAATTGAAATTGAAACAAGTTTAAAACCACGTATTCGTGCCCCGTTGAAATAACATGAAATGCAGATTGACAAGTCATACCATCTCCAGTTGACATTATAGCAGCAATAATTCCTTGGAATCTATGACTAATTCTATACGTAGTTTCTTCATCACCTTTTAAATGATAAACATATGCCAGAGAATTCAATTGCCTCAAATCAAAAGGATTCGTCGAAATTGACTGAAGTGCATAAAATATCAAGCTATCTTGGTCTTGTTCATTCAAGTCTGGTTTTTGATAGTATTTTGCTAGTTTATCATCATAAGGAGATCGCCAATAAGGTTCATATTCTGGCTGAAATGTGTAACCATAATATAGTATTTTGTATTCTTCAACATTCAATGTAGTATCATATTGTAACAGTCTCGAGAACAGCCTGGGATAATAATATGATGATGTTGAGTCCCTTATGATTATTGCAATTGAATCATAATTGGGTGCACCAATGGTAATTTCTTGAGCATGTATGCTACTTAGACCTATTAGGAGGATCAGAATGAAAATGGCTTGTTTCATATATTCAGTTATATTAGAGGTAGTGTTCCAATCAGTGTATCTGGGGTAGCAGGTCTTCATCGAAGTTTTACACCTTAAAATTACACTTTTCCACTCAATTCTCGCGTCGGCAAAAACCGATGAATAGGGGCAGGCCGTAACACCAGGAGGGAGTCCCTGTTAAAAGTCAGGAAGCGTTAACTGATGCGGCATCCGGGCAGAATCCTGCTTCCCGACACCCGGCGGAAACCCGAATTTCGAAAGGTATAATTTGTCAAATCATTGCATTTCTTTTTCCTGTTTACAGATTACCTGCAATCTGCCGGCTCATGAATATTGCATGTTGGTAGTCGTATTTATTTGCATATCAGGTGTTGATAAATTAAATGTCATTTATACATGTCTTTATGTAATGTATATTTGTCATTATGACATTTTTGCTTTACATTTGTGTCATAATTTTAAATCAATTATCATGAAAACAAATTATTTATTTCCAAATCGTTTTAAGAAAATTGGTTGGCTTCTGTTTATTCCTGGAATAATACTAGGAGTATTATGTCTGATTGATCAATCCGGCATAAGCTTTTTTGATATTAAAGTCATCGCCATTATTGCAGAGCAATCAATATTCAGTGATGCTAGTTTCTTTTCCATTTTAGAGAATAATGTTTTAGATGAGATTTCAAGTATCTTATTAATCATAGGGGCACTACTTATTGCTTTTTCAAAAGAAAAAACCGAGGATGAGTTTATCTCCAAAATCAGGTTAGA
>JAGVVH010000364.1 GCA_019135895.1 Bacteroidota bacterium
CGGTAAGATTCTGGCCCTGACGCTTGGAGAAACAACATCCGACTGGGAAGTTGAGAACAAATCCGTATCACTTGAAAAATTTGCTCCAATATCAATCTGGCATAAGTCATGGCATAAAAATGGGGCAAAAGATGACGACCTACCCCCGGTTATGTTCCAGATTATTCCTACCGCACCGTGCTTCGATGGCCTTGTTATATCCTTCAGACAAAATGAACAATTTGACCCGATATTCGAGCATCGAATAGGAATGGTATGTGGCGCTTGTGAATTCGCATTCGGGAAAAGTCATGATACAATGAATCTTCACGGCATCTGGAGTTCGAATTTGCATGAGTTTTTCAATACGGGCGGCAGTATTCTTGAAATTAATCAAGTCAAACAACCATTCATTGCCGGCGAGAAAAAAGTCGTTTTTGAGTACTATCTAAAAGACATTGCCAAAAGCATCTTGAAGATGACGCCTCTCATTTCATCACTGTGTGCAGAGCATAATGGCCAGCTTTAATACACATATTTCTTCCGGCGTAGTTTTGGGTGTGGCTGCCTTGATATTCATTATATACAATGCTGTTCTCCCCCAACCTGGAGCATTTTTAATTGCAACAGCTGTCGCGGTAGGCTCGATTATGCCGGATTTGGACTCAGACACATCCGTGCCTTTTCATATTGTTTCATCTTTACTTGCATTGATAATCGGTTCGCTGACTTACATCTATTTCAAAAACATCATGACTGATACCAGAGAGATAATATTATGTGTTGTTATTTCAGTGCTGGCAGTTAAATTCGTGATTAGTCCGATCATAAAAAAAATGACCCAGCATAGAGGAATTTGGCATTCAATTCCAGCAGCTGCTATTATGACTCTTGCAGCATTCCTCACTTTGCAGTTAGTCGATTTAAATATGAAGTTGAGACTTTATATAGCCGTTGCCTTTGGTGCGGGTTATCTAAGTCATCTGATGCTTGACGAAGGTGTCTCTCTGTTTCGCTTTAGATTTCTGATTTTCTGGTCACCTAAGCAATCACTTGGTTCTGCACTGAAGCTAGCCGTCGATTCAAAAATAGTAAACATAATTGCTTATACAATTATCCTGGTCCTTCTTATTGCATCGTATCCCTACTTTAAAACATTATTGTGAATATTTGCTAAATAATATTATTGCCATACGTGATGCTGAGGTAATGACTTAAATATCATGACCATCAAGGAAGGGGTGATGAGCATAAGTAATTTAATATCGGAATTATCAAAGAACGCGCATTTGACAAGTAAATACGGTGATAAACCCGGTGATCCTCGATGGATTAAAATATGGGTCAGAGATGGTTTTCACTGTGCCTACTGTGGAGAGAATCTTTTACAAGATGTTATACGTATGACAAGCGCCCAATTGGATCATATACTGCCAAAATCGAAATACAAAGATTATATGAATGAAGATGCCAATTTGGTTTTGTCTTGCTATTGCTGCAATCAGATAAAGAGGGCATTTGATCCATTGAAAGACCTATCAGAACAAGTAAAAATGAACTTGTCTCCTGCGACTTTCAATACATACAAAGATGAATTGTTAGCCGTGTGCGAAATCATTGGCAGAATTGATAAATAATATCATCCATGAAAAATCATTTTTTCTAACATGTTACAAACTATCTTTTCGATAATTAATTTAACTAGATCATCGTATACACTAACTCGTAAGTGATATACATAACAAGAATAATAAAAAGGTTAAAATGGGTTGATTTTGCGGGTGTTTTGGCTTATTCTTTTCACAGATTTTACAAGTTTTCTCCTTTCCTGAAAGTATTTGATGATAAAGGGTTATGGTGTAACTCTTTGTTACTAATATATATCGCAGTGACTTCTATCTCTGATTACGGAGGTGACTAAAACAAAATGAATGGCAGAGTTTTTAAAATTGTCAGTTTTGTCCTGTTGAGCGCGACCTTAATGCTGTGTGCTTCATGCACCAATGTAAAATGCGAAGCTGATAAATTCTTATGCAAATGGGACTGTCCGGAAACAATAGGCTTGAAACAAGTTTGCGAGCAGAAGTGCAATTTGCAATATGATCTTTGCAAGAATAAATAGAGCCGGACAAGGAGTCGGTAATGAAAAAATCAGATTTAATTACTGAACTAGCGGGCAAGAATAGCCTGACAGAAAAGCAGGCGACGGACATAGTTAATTTAATGTTTGATGGTTTTACAAATGAACTTAAGAATGGCGGCGGAATAGAGATTCGGGGGTTTGGAAGTTTCACCGTGAGGGAATATGGCACATATCATGGTAGGAATCCAAAGACAGGAAATGCTGTTTCGGTAAAACCGAAGAGGCTTCCGTTTTTCAAGGTGGGAAAAGAATTAAAGGAGAAGGTGGATAAAAAAACCGGCTAAAAATACAGAATATATGACAGATGACTTTTTTATACCGGCGCTCGTTCATAAATGGTTGACTATGCTGGCTAGTGCTAATTGTTGACGGTATTTGAAATGTATAAAACGGCCTCACGCTTTCTTCAATATTTGGCATATAAAGGTGCCACATTTTGGCAGCCGAAACACAAGAGGAAAAAATCAAAACCACGAAGAAATATTATTCCAAAAAAGATGATAACAGCTTATAGAAATAAACAGAATGTTACAGGGAAAATAATAGGTCAAATTAAGGGCGGATATTCAATTCACATATTGAGTTATAAGTTCTTCTGTCCTTTTTCTGAAATGTATCCAAAGGGTATTACAAAATCAGATTTGTCAAACTTACAAAAAAAAGAACTCGAATTTAAAATTATTCAAGTGTATCCAAACATTGTTGTTTCTAGAAAACAAGCGGCTAAGATGGAAGCACTTAGGAATGCAAGGATGGCTTTTAAAAAGGGTGCGATCCTTTCTGGAGTGGTACAAGAAATAAAGGAATATGGTGTCTTCATTGATATAGGCGGTATCGATGGACTTTTACATATCAATGAAATCAAAAAAAAGGGATTGTCGAGTTCTGATCTAATAAAAGGAAATATTATCAAAATAGTCATCAGAGATTTAGATGTTAATACATCTCGAATATCACTATCATTACCTGTTGATTTGTAGACTGGCCATTCTTTCATAAAAAGTGATTTGGTAGAAATATAAAGAAGGAATATCTATGTTTGAAGTCACTTTTTTCATTTTAGTGGTCTTATATACTTTGGTATCAGTAAAAGTTGATGAGTGGATTACCATATCGGCACTCGGCTTTAAAAGTGAAACGCCGATGCAGTTTTTACAAAAACCCAGATTATATGATATAGTTCGTTTATCTCTCTTTCTTGCAGCGATAGCTGCATCTTTTGGTATGATGGCTGTTCCTTGGTACATTGGTCTTGTTATACTTGTTGTGATCTGGTTGACGGCGGGATCAATCGGAAGGAAAAAGGCTCTTAATAAATATCGTAAGATACTGCAAGAAATGATGGTGTATGCTGAGTCACCTGAAGAACAAACTGAATATAAAAAAGCATCAAAGAAAACAGATCAAGAACTTATGGAAATGGTCCACGCATCAATGAAAAATAGAATCTAAATAAATCAATCCACCAGATCGCTACGCTCCGGGTGATTTGGTTGTTGGAAGGTATGATATGAAAAAGTGTCCTTTTTGTGCCGAAGAGATTCAAGAAGAAGCAATGAAATGCAAACATTGCGGGGAATGGCTTAATAAAATCAAAAATTCTCAAATAACTGAAAATATCAATGAGGTTACTGCCCAGAATTTAACCACTAAATTATTTACTGAAGATAATGTGCAACTTTATGAAAAAGATAATTCCAAAGAATCAAAAGACGACAGTGACAAAACTTTTTCAGAGCGATTGTCAATATTAGATAAAGTCGAAAAGTCATTTAAAAAATTAAAGTGGTCAATAGTAGTAATATGTTTTTTACCTACGATTTTCGGTGTAGTAGCCGCTAATATATCTCCATTAGAGTCTTCTTTGAATATTCTTATCCCCTTATTTTTGATTTTACTTATAATTTTAGCATGTTTTGTTTTTTATTACTTATGGCATTGTGCTCGTCTTGTCGAAAGGAATCCAATGATTTATATATTGGTATCAATTTTGATACCAATAACTATCGGAAGCCTTCTACCCGCCGGGAAACCACTTCCAGGATGGTTTATTTTACCCATTATTGGAATAATAATAGCCTATAATGTTTTAAAAAAAGCTGCAGTGAAACAAGGGCTAGTCAAATTTTCAATAAACAAACGCTGGTGGCAGTTCTAAGCGGCTCTTTCGTTGGAATAGAAAATGAAAAAGAAACCAAACAACTATGAAATTACACTCTGGTCCGGCATAAATGAACTATACCGAGCAGAAATTCCGATCGGATGTATAACTGATCAAAAGCTGCATGACCTCCTGCGCTGTTTGGTGAGTAAGGCTGGTCTTACTTTCCAAGAAATATGCGACTCCTATGTGAAAAAGAATAATAGAAATTATACATCGCATCTTGAAGTTACTACGGACTGCAATATGACACGCACGATATATTCGTGTGGGAGTGATCCATATGCTACCGCAACAGTGAAGTATCGACCTGATGAAGAACTGAAAAATCATATGGATGAGTAAAATTTATTTTCAACAAACCGCTAAGCGTAATATATTTATCAATGAAAACAATAAAATATATCATCTTTTTTTTAATTATCTTCGTGATTTCGTGTGCAACTACATTACCATATCCCAGTTTAACTAATTATAACCTGAGGGATATTTTAAGCACTTACCCCAAGCAGCAAGACCATCCCGATACCGCCGCCGTTGCCCTTCTTTCATATTCCAAAATAGAGATGTTAAAGGACGGAACACAAATTGCTCAACACATTAAAAGGTTTAAGATATTCAATGAAAGAGGATATTATCTTGCCAAAAAATCAATTAAATATCGGGAAGGATACGAAAAGGTAAAGATTTTTTATGCAAACACGATCATGTCCGATGGCACCGTCGTATCGCTG
>JAGVVH010000379.1 GCA_019135895.1 Bacteroidota bacterium
TCTCTTGCATGTCATCCTGGATGGAACAGCCCTTGGTATTTTTCTTTTGACAGCTCATGCATGCTTTACATGGCGCAATGTTCTTCCCGTGCAGATAAATGGTTTCGACTTTGGCATGTTCTGACTTTGCACCATTGCTGATCTGCTCCGCCAAAATAGCACTATTCCCTTTTTTTCTCGGGCTGCCTAAAAGTACCAGAACTGTTTTTGCCTTCATAATGCCTCCCTTGAATTATTATATATCAATCCTGTTATCGGTTAAGATCTTCCCACTTTGATATGTTCCATCTCAAAGGTTCTATATTCTTCGGTATCTTGGTCAAAGACTTCAATATTTGTTTCGTCTATGGCCTTTACAACGGACATGATTTCGAGGGTATGATAATCGCTGTCTTCGTTATCATAAATTTGGATAATTGCACCAGGAGCAATCGAAGGTATGTCTGAATCATCAATCTCAATGTAATTGCCTGTATCGTAATCCATACCATCCCAAGAGAATACAGATAAAGGGAAAATGAGAATTAATATTATGATAAAGCAGATCAGATGGGTTCGCGCTGGTGTGCAACTATCAATGCTGATTATTTTCATAGAAACCTTGCATGAAAACTGTTAATTTCTGTATATTGTTTAGCGCTTTCCGCATCTTCCTGCCTTTAAAGCCTTTTTCAGATCATCTAGGCTTGCAATCTCACCGTCACAGCTGTTCCATATCAGATTCAGTTGCATAGTGATATGGGCATCAGAGTTATATACACAAGGAATGTTATGCTCTTTGAGCCTTATATAAAATTCTTTTTTCTTATTTGAGGGTATGTTCTTGCATTCCACAGCATCCAGACCTGTTTCAAAGAGTTCGTCATCTGTGTATACGTTACCTCGTCTGAAAGGATGGGCGGCAATAGCCAAACCTCCCTGTTTATGGATCTCTTCAACTTGATTTTTCACAGACAGGTGTCTGTCAATTTCCTTCTGGATGCCGATTGCCAATAGATGGACTTTTCCCGTGACTTCCATGCCCGGTAGGCACAGCAAGCGTTTTTCTGCCAAACACTGGGAGATCACATCATTACATAAAGCTGAACCGCCAAATTTATGATCCGTGACAGCTATGAATCCAAAATCCAGAGTGAGGGCCTGTTGCACCATTTCTTCATAAGTGTTCTTTCCATCCGAACAGGTGGTGTGTATGTGGAGATTTCCGCGAGTCTTGACCGTCGTCATGGATGGCGGTGATTCATCTGTAGTCTTCATGGAATCTTTTGAGCAGGAACTGCCGGAAATGATCAACATGGCCAGCAGAATGGAAACAGGAAAAATGTGTTTAAATCTATTATGCTTCATTAGTATTGATATAAAATGCTTAATGCAATGATGTATTGAGCGGCATAATACAGGATATGATTAACTGCAATAAACGGCCTGGAATCATTATTCTGGTAGTATATGCCTATGAGAACGACGTCGGACAGCAAAAATAATACAGAGCCAACTGCAAGTAATAAAGTCGTTGCTGAAAAGCCGTGACTCACTGCTGCATAACATGACTGTGTCATCATATATGAAAGGAAGAATGAATACAGATAGGAATCAATAGTATGTTCTTTGAAGTCAACTTTGAGAATATAGATGCTGATTAATATAATTGCCAATGCAATTACAACAGCAAATACTAATGGAATCCAGCTAAATCCGAAATAGATGAGCAATGCAGCCAGATAGAATAAATGGCCTACAAGAAATGCTACCATTCCACCATGTTGATATGGCGAGGATGATTCAGGGTATAAAACTTTGAGATCCAATACGATATCGCCAATCAGTCCGCAGATGAGTCCCATCGTAATCAGCATAAAAAAAGTAGTTACGCCAGGGTTTGGGTTGACCATAAATGAAACAAACGCGACGGCTATGAATAAATAGCTCGTAATGGTTTTAAGCAATACCGCCTTTACACTACCTTTACGGTCTCTGGCGATAAGAAATAGGGTTAGTGCAACAGCGCCTAAAAATGTAACCACGTAAGGATATAAATTCATAAATTACCTCATCCCTTTGATTTGATCATCTTCGATTGCACTCTTTTCATCTCCTCCAGCAGTTCCTGCTTGCTGACTATGCCCTTCCTGTCCAGCAAATTAATCAACGATTCCGATTGAATGACCTCTGACATTAACAGTTCCTTGAACGCAACCAGTTGGTTTGAATCAAGTTTCTCCGCCACAATGATCCTTTCTTTATATTTCCTGAAGTTGCCAGTTATAATTAATAATTATTTGTGGTTTGTCTTTATACATTAATAATTTCCCTTTAATTTTTAAAAGTTTGTTTTCATAATTTTGAAGTTCACCAAATTTATCAAGGTCATTTTTAAAGATGACTAAAGATAGCTTGTTTCTCGGAAATATTCCCCCAATGTTTAAATATACATTACCATTGTCTGCATATTTAACTTGAGATATTCTTTCGGATATTTGAATTTTATTCCCCATATTAGAATAAAGATCATCAATTGAAATTAGCTTATACGTTGGTTGTTCGGTGATTGAGGGAACTGAAGTATTAGTATTTCCCTCCGGTTTATTTGATTTTGGGGTTGGCACTTGCTTTATCGATGATCCCGTCTTTCCATCTATGTTCACATTATCTGTTGTTTCACGTTCTCTGAAATAATTACTTGTACTGTTAGTCGGAAATACTTCCTCTTTTGGATTAACGGTTGTTGTGTTGACAATAGGAGTTTGATCACGATTTGTGTTATGTTCAGGTGTCCATAAAAAGAATATCATTATGGGGATAATTATTATACCAGCAACGACACCTGCACCCTTCATTAAGAAATTAACTTTTGATTCTAGTTTTTTTTGGCTTTCCTTGACCGAGTCTTTAAATTCCTCTATTTTTTTCAGCTCAGTTAAAATTTTCTCAAGACTTTCCTTATATCTTTTCAGTGAAGCTATTTCTTTCTTTAATTGATTTGTTTCGCTTTGATTTGAACTATTTGTACTTTTTCCTAATAGAGTTTCTAAATGATTAATCTTCTTATCAAGATCATTCTTTTCTTTTTCTTTTTCTTCGATAAGGTTGTTATGGCATGATAGACAATAATCAAATTTAACTGATATTTCTCTACCGCAACCTTTACATCTATTAAGAGTGTATTCAATTCCATGATGATTTCTATGACACTTTTCACAAAGAACTATAAAATTCTCATCTGGATATTCCCATGGCAATTTACTGACTGAATAGGTTTTATGATGTACTTCGAGATTATTCGTAGAAGGACACCTTGAGCATTTTTTCCCATATTTCGATAATATATGATCCCGTTTTTGTTGCCATTTGGGATGATTAAGATAATTTGAATAATCTTCTTTGTTCATGATTCTTTTCGCCTCTCTCTTTTAACCTCTTCCGAAATTCTCTTGGCCGTTCATGTTCAGGGAGTGGACCTTGTCACTAAAGCTTATTGTTCCTGTATCCGAACTAACAGAACGGGAGACAAGTATTTTTCGATGATTGGAAATAACCTTATCTGGTTATCGGTTAGGCCGTCGTTCTCTTTT
>JAGVVH010000054.1 GCA_019135895.1 Bacteroidota bacterium
GAAATAATTTTACCTCTTCTGGCTTTTATTTCCTGAATATTGCTCACAACTTTTTCATAGGTTTCCTGATGAGTTGCAATAACCACCACCGGCATTTCTTCATCAATCAATGCAATAGGACCATGTTTCATCTCAGCAGCAGGGTATCCCTCTGCATGGATGTAGGAAATTTCTTTTAATTTCAGAGCTCCTTCAAGGGCAACCGGATAATTAACGCCTCTTCCTAAATAAATAGCATTCTTTTTAGTAAGAAAATATTGGGCAATTCCCTTTATATAGTCGTTCTGATTCAGAATTGTATCAATTTTTTCAGGAATTGATTCAAGGTCACTGATTAGCTGATGGTAATGGGAGAGTGATATTTTTCCTTTTTTTCTGGCAAGACTGAGTGCCATAAGAGTTAATACCGTAATTTGAGTGGTAAAGGCTTTTGTGGAGGCAACTCCAATTTCCGGACCTGCATGGGTATAAGATCCTGCATGAGTTTCGCGGGCAAGCGTTGATCCAACGACGTTACAAATTCCGATAACAGTGGCTCCTTTGCTTTTTGCCAGTTCGATGGCGGCAAGTGTGTCAGCAGTTTCACCGGATTGTGATATGACAATCAAAACATCATCTTCATCAATTATAGGATTTCTATACCTGAATTCTGAAGCATATTCTACTTCAACGGGGATCCTGACCAGACTCTCAAAAATATATTCAGCCACAAGTGCCGCATGCCACGAAGTTCCACAAGCTGCAATAATAAATCGCCTTGCATTCATCATTTTATTTTCATATTCAATGATACCTCCAAGGGAAACAACATCTTTTTGTGTATTGACACGACCGCGCATACTGTCACGGATAGCACGGGGTTGTTCATAAATTTCTTTCAACATATAATGTGGAAATCCCCCTTTTTCCAATTGATCAAGAGATAATTCCAGCTTTTGAGTATAAGGACGTTTTTTCTCATTGTTGATGTTGATTATTTCCAACTTTCTTGCAGGATTTACAACGGCAACATCTCCATCTTCAAGATAGACTACTTTTTTAGTGTACTCAACAATAGGAGCACCATCAGAAGCAATGAAATATTCATTATTTCCAATTCCAATAAGAAGAGGGCTCCCTTTTTTGGCAACAATCAGTTCTGAGGGATTGTCTTCAGTCATGATGACTAAAGCATAAGTTCCTACAACTCCGTTTAATGCCAATCGAACTGCTTCAGGCCACGAAACATGTTCACTATTATGGGTATCTTGAATCAAATGAACCAATACTTCTGTATCTGTGTCGCTTTTAAAGTTATAGCCCCGATTAATCAACTCTTTTTTTAAAACAAGGTAATTCTCAATAATCCCGTTATGAATAAGAGCTAATTTACCATCTTCGGATAAATGTGGATGCGCATTTTGATCGTTTGGCTCTCCATGAGTAGCCCAACGAGTGTGGGCAATACCGGCAGTGCCGCTTTTATCTTTCTCAGAAACGTGAACCTCTAAATCAGAAACTTTCCCCCGACATTTATATAAAGAAATCCTGTTTTTTTGGGAAAGTGCTATTCCGGCACTGTCATATCCTCGATATTCAAGACGAATTAATCCGTTAATCAATATCGGATATGCCTCCTGTTTTCCTGTATATCCTACAATTCCACACATGACATTATAATTTTAGAATAATTAATAGCAAAGATTTGTCTTTCTTAATAAGTGGTATAGGTAAGCTCAAGCCTTAAGCGATTAGTTGGATTATAGCCAATATCTGTACCGGCAAAAATTAAGCGGTTTCCACGGATACCGGCGCCACTCACAACAAGATAAATCCCCTGACCGGCTTCACTTTGCAATATGAGTTGTTGAATGTATTGCGTAATTCGAAAACGATATTCTTTCGTATCTGAATCGTATGTTCCTCCAAAATAACTGCTACTTGTATAATAGGCATCATCAGGGAGATATGAAATTCCGTTATCAACAATGGCTTGAAGACCTAAGCTGTATGGTTGAAAGAAATATAATTCATCTTCGGAAACGTTAGAAATTACCAACTCAGCTTTATTAATTACTACATCTTGATCTTTAAAGGTTTTTTGTAAGTAAGGAAAATCTATTTTTGTCTTAACACCTGCAAGGGGTTGTGCGTATAATTTTTGTTTTCCTAATGAAGTATTGCCGTTCAGAACCTGATCTTTGAAAATATTATCTGTTGATTGACTGTAATCATGACTGAAAGAATTATAAAATACAGCATTGGAATTGGATACCAATGCATATTTCTTAGCACCTTCATCATTGTGATAATAGATATTGATGCCGGAAACTGAACTGGTCATGTTAACATAGAGGAGTGATCCACTTCCGCCGGAAGCTGTGGCAACTATATATAATCCCTTGAAAAAATTGAGAAAAGTAGCATTGTCAGATAATTGATCGGGATTCTCAAGAAACTTTCTGCCAAGTGCATTACTAAGCCTTATTCTGATGTGTGAATCATAGGTTACAGTGTCTATTGTAATGGGAGTAGTTGGCTTAGGAAGTAGTTGGTAATTTCTAAAAACAAGATTTTGATTACTACATTCAGTAGGAGTAAAATTGTAATATTTAGTATCCTTAACTAAACTTTCTGTCAGTTCATAAACTTTGATGGAAAGTGGGGAAAGAGTATCTCCGAAGAAACCGGCATATTGCATAGTGAGTATCACTGAATCTAAAACAGGATTGGTTCCGAAATTAACGCTGCTTCCCGATAACAGATATTGAGAATAAATTCCCGCTTGTGTAAGACCAAAAACAGGATCTTTAATATAGCCCAAAACGCTGTTAGAGAGTTTGGTAGTATTGATTGAATCTTCTCTTATTGAGTAGGCAGTAAGGGTTGTGGTATCAGAAAAAGCATTGCCAAGTATTTCGTCAGGGTCTTGCAGATTGAGTCCAATAATATCATATTCATTTTTACATCCGAATGCAAATACTATCAGAAATAGTACAATTAAGATTTGAGGAATTTTTTTCATTTAAAGATTTGTTTATCAGAACCAGATAGGTTCTTTAAGAATGATTTTTTCGTAAAAGTCATCATATTGATCTACGTAATCTTCAGAATCCGGATGAACAAAAACCGGTCTGTCAAAAGTTTTAAGATAAGAACAAATTGACGTTTTTACGTCAGGATGGGCAATGACAACTGCATCTGAAAAGTCGATAGCTGTTTTGATGATAGAATCATAGCCTGATGATTTAAAGTGCATAAGGTGTTCTTTGGGAATGCCGGTAATTCTAAGTTTTTTCGCAAAACTATGGGAAAATTTTTCTTTAAAATGGTCGTTGTAGATCGAATAAACAATCCTGGTATCCTGAAAGAGAGGATTGTCCTTGTAGGATGTTTTGATAAATAAAGGAATCAGGGCACTAATCCAGCCGTGGCAGTGAATGATATCAGGGTTCCAACCAAGCTTACGCACCGTTTCGATAACTCCTTTAGCGAAGAAAATTGCTCTGGAGTCATTATCTTCAAAGAAATTATTGTCTTCATCAAAGTAAATCTCTTTTCTTTTGAAAAAATCTTCACTGTCAATAAAGTA
>JAGVVH010000074.1 GCA_019135895.1 Bacteroidota bacterium
CTTACAGTATATACATATTATATATATTTGCTAAATAATACATATGCGGATGAAAACAATATCATTAAAAATTGACGACTCGATCTTCGCAGAAACCGAGAATATTCTCTCCGATATTAAGAAACCCAGAAACAGGTACATAAATGAGGCTCTGGAATATTATAACAAGATTCAGAGGCGTAAAATCCTGGAATCAAAACTCAGGAAAGAATCTGCCCTTGTAAAAGACGATTCTCTTTCTGTACTTAATGAATTTGAGGAGACAGATTATGCAAGTTAAAAGATTTGAAATCTGGGTGGCTGATTTGAACCCTCAAACAGGTACAGAACCAGGCAAGACCAGACCTGTGCTTGTCGTTCAAACAAATCTTCTTAATAAGATACCTCACCCTTCAACCATAATATGTCCTTTGACCACAAATATTCAGAAAGAATCTGAGATCTTAAGAGTTCATATTAAAAAGGGCACAGCAAATCTGAACGAGAACTGCGACATAATGATTGATCAACTGCGAGCGATTGACAATAAAAGGCTACTGAAAAAGCTTGGGGAATTACCTGAAATTCTGTCCGATAAAGTCAAGGAAAACCTAATGATCATTCTGGATTTGAGCTAAAGCACTGAGCACAACAGGTGGGTATCTGTCATTGGCGTTCCGCACCACGAGTGCAAAAACAAGTGCCATAGCGATTCGGCACCACAATGAATACATTTAAGTTCTACCTGAAGGCCTCCCGTCAATAATAAATATGTGTCGCCCTGGGAAGATGGCTCACCACAATAAGTACAACCCTGGAAGGGTTTAACAAAAAAGTTGTCTGGTCCGTACCCGCATTAGGAATCAAGCAGTCCGCTACTACTGATGATGTTGCGTACCCACCGGAGGATAAAAGCGGAACCGGTAAGGTTAGCGGGAATTCTCCTCAAACAACTTCTAAAAACAAAGATACTAAAGAAGAAGATACAAGTCAATTTTCCGGGAATAGAAACTCAGAATCCGCGAGCAGTTCTTTTTAAAATAAGACTGAACCATCAACCTTCAAAATAATCTGCTTCTCAGCAAGAACGAAGTAATGAAAAAGGCAATGATTTTTCCAAGGACAATTTATTGCAAGATGAAGCCCACATGTATTGCATACACAAACACTTATGTATATAATTCTCAAACATGTGGGTTCCCTGTCTGCCAACAGGCAGGCATCCGACCTTTAAAATAAAATTATATACGGATGAAACTTTGAAAAGAGCACTTGTAAGGAGTTTGGAAATAATAGTAGAAGCAACGAAGAAAATTCCAGCTGATTTTAAAATTAAATGGAATTTGATTAACTGGAAAAACATGGCTGGGATGAGAGAGCATTGTCCGTGTCAGGTACATTTGCATTTAATCTAACAATAATCTGATGTCAGACTTCAGGGTAGGAATTTTGGTTTTTATTATCTGCCAAACTTCTTCAGCATCAATCCCGAAATAGTCGTGTGCAACTATGTTTCTAAATCCTTTGATTTTTACCCATTCGATCTCGGGATGTTTCTTTTTGAATTCGTCAGATATTTTATCAATCATTTCTCCAATAACCACAAAATTCATCATTGTCGCGTCAAAGTTTCGATAATCTTTGTCAAAGTCATCTGCAGTTTTTATACCTGAAGTGTATTCGGTGATTCTATCTATCGCTTCAAGAATTGATTCGAGACAGTATTGATCTTTAATAAGCATATACAGCCTCTTTTAGGATAGAACTTTTGAATCTGGGCTTAATATATTTTTCGCGGCAGATATCTACATCAATTCCCAACTGCATGTGGAAGAACTCTTTAAGTTGAATTTTAAGATCATAGAGATCTTGTGTGTTCTCTTCAAATTCAACCAGTAGGTCAATGTCACTATTTGGGTCTTGTTCGCCACGAGCATAGGAGCCAAACAATCCAATTCGTACAATATGATATTTGTCCCGGAATAGTTTTTTATTCTGAGAAAGAAATGTCAATATTTGGTCTCTGGTTTTCATTTGATCACAAAGTTACAAAAAAAGAGCATACTCTCTATATCTATCTGAAAATGTCGCAGATGCCCACCAATTGTACCTAACACGCTATAAATACCATTTGGCGGTAATTTTACAGATATAGGACAGGGCAATTATGGGAATCAGATTTTCTGATCTGAAAACATTGGAAAGTACTGCGAATGTGACAGGAAGTAACATGTTTGAAGGTTTTGAACTAACACATAAAGGCATAGAAATTATCATAAATTAAGTGATTGGTAAAATTACCCTGACTGCAATATCCACTGTCTCGTCAATAAAATATCGGTTGTACTTCAGTATTTTATTTTAAACAATTTGGAAGCATTTCTAAAAACCCCAAACATCTGTCATAATTCAAATCATAATAATTAACTCCCAGATTTATTGTCTCATAGTATCTTACCTGGTTTACTCTATAATATTCTTCTGATGGAATTTTCCAATAATCACGGCCTAATTTCTCCGAGATAAACCACTTTTCGATTAATCGTGCAGCTCTTCCGTTTCCATCCCGAAATGGATGAATATGTGCAAATCTCAAGTGAATCATTGAGGCAAAATAAAAGATTTCTGTTTCATTTAATTTTGAAGAAATCAATTCTTCCATATCCCGGAAGAATATTTTCATTTCATGCTCAACAAATTCAGGTTCAATTGCCATATAAGCTAAACCTGATTTACCAAAAACACCAACCTGCTCATTCCTGTATTTCCCTCTTTTGCATTTAATCAGTAAAGACTCTGAAAACATTTTATGACAAGTCATCAGATTCGTCTCATTCAAATTATTTTTTTGGGCAAATTCGTATGCCTTAATCAAATCCTCAATTTCTTCAATCTCCTTTCCCGGCTTGAATTTGTCTTTGTTCAATTCATAGTTCATATAGGAGTTCAAGTCAATACTATTTCCCTCTATATTAGAAGAATAAACCGCAGATGCTTTTGTCAGATACTCAAAACTTCTGTTGTTTTCAGAAAAATCGAAATTCTGAATTAATCCTGGAATTTCATGTCCAATTATCTGAACATAAGTGTCAAAATATTTTCTATCAGTTATTCTCACTTAATCAAATCATATAAACACAAATATACTCATTTAAATTGTCAAACCCTTATAGTAGTGCAGTTTCCATGCATGAAGCACAACTGTATCCGGGAGGGATTAATCCAATATGCCGATCAAAAAAGAACATCCGAAGGGCTGAATAAACAGCGGTACAATTCCGCTGAGGTTAAACAACTATTCGGATGAGCAACAAATATAATCGATTCATCTGGGAATCCCAAGATTTTTACACGTGAATCAGGGATAAAAATCTATCAATAAATAGCGACATTTCAATTCCACATTGGTACGATTAAAAGCAGTTACCGCTAATGCTACAAAGACCTCGCTTCGATGAAAAATCCGTAGGAATTTGCAAAATGTTATCTAATTAGCTAACTTTGTCCTATGAATGAAAAATTTATAAGGGATATATTTTACTATAGAAACTACTATCTGGACTTTTTTAATTCCCTGAAAC
>JAGVVH010000141.1 GCA_019135895.1 Bacteroidota bacterium
GGTTGGGCAAAAAGTGTTCCGCCCAGACTCATGATACCCAAAAACAGACAAAATAGTATTCTTCTCATAAAGATGTGTTTTTTGATTCGGAGTGCAATAATACAAAATATCCATGCACGCTTTGCTCTCTCTGCAATCATAGTGTTTAAACAATGGGATAGGATAGTGTTTTCAAGTTAAGCTATTGATAAATTCTCTAAAATGAACAATTTTTTCCGAGTTCATTTTGTTACATAGCAAATGTTCAAAATCTTTTGACTTATGTAGTAAATCTACTGTCTCTGATAATTCAATAAGTTTTGCTTTTAAGTCTGTCATGTTGCAAATGTTTTGTTTTTGAGAAAGATAATCGAAATTTGGATTTGTTTGAGATAGTAAGAACATGGCATCATAAAAATCGCGTCCTTTTGCTCGGGAAAGTAGAGCAGCTATTTTCATCGCACAAAGAACATCATCGGGAGGGACTGGAAATGAAAAGAAAAAACCACAACTGTTAATGGTAGTCATTTTTGGTATATAATCAACTTCTTGATTTTGGCTTTCAAGTTTAATCAAAAAACGCTCTTCTTTATATGCTGATATACCTAATTCAAACAACAATTCAGGAAAATATATTCTTGAACGAAACGCCATTATATTTTCGTTTTGCTTTTCTCTTGATTCGGCGCGTAAACCGGATCGTTTTAAAAAACTTAAAACTAATTGAGACATTTCTGTGAAATCTTCAGCATGAAAATTTTTACAATCAAAATCCAAGTCTTCTGAAAATCTATCAAGACCTTTCACTATTCGCAAATTTGTTCCACCTATAAAAGTGATTTTTTTTACAAATTTTGATGTTGATAGAAAATTTAAAATCATCAATTGAATATATTCCTTTACAATATATTTTTTATGTGCAGGATTTTCTCTTAAATCAGGAGAAAAATAATTTTGTATTTGTTCAAGATTTAGCATAAGCCGTGAATCTTTAAAAGAATGTTTACTCTATATCTTAATATTTTTGACTTAAATCTTTCAGTAAATTCGTTTAAGCAATCTAAATTCAATTCATCGTGCATAAATTCCTCATCAAAACGTAATTCTTTAATTTCTTGTTCGTTGTTATACAAAGGGTAAAGATATAATAAGTCTAAAATTGCTTTTTCAGGTGTGGCAATAAGTAAACTATGTTTATTCAAAAACGACTTCTTTTCATATCCAAACATCAATTCCGGTAAAACTTGTTGATAGGAAAATGAACCGAAAGTATTTTCAAAATTTGCCTTTTTCAAAGAAGAAACAGCAGTTGTCTGTACTATTGCTTCCGGAATAATACCGTAAAATGCCAATGCAGAATGCAAACTGATATAGGAAGGACTATATATTTTGTTCGAAACAAAGTGCTGAATATTTGGTGTTGCAAAATATTCAGGAAAACTATACCATGAATTTCTCATTTTCACAAGTAAATTTTGTTTTGTCCAACGACTGAGATTGTTTTTATCAAAATCAGGATGCCACGCATAAACTTGATTAACATTAAAACATACCAAGTCGTAAAATTGATTTCGTAATTGCCAAAAATTCATTTTAATTCTATTATTCCGCAAAAATACATAAAAAAAGAATTAAAACAATATATTGAATAAAATAAATATATTCCAAAATCGTGCCCCCAAAACCATACCATATTTTATTTTTATTATTTTTGTGCGGAAAAACTATTTCTCTTTTCTTGAAGAATATGTTTTTCAAAAAATATTAAAAAAAAATTACCATGAGAAAATTCTATTATTTTTTTATTTTACTTCTTGTGTTGGTCAATACTACAATCGCACAAGAGCAATATCAATCTTTTTTCGGAAACAACAATACGACCTATCACATTTTTTCCGTGATGACTTGCAAATCAAAAGATGCAAATCCTAATTTATTGGGGTGTGGATACACTTTTGATTATTCTTTTAATAGAGATGATACAATCGGAATCCATCAAAATTTATATTATTATATTTCGAGAGGTATTGATACTATGTATATCAGAGAAGATACACTCTCCGGAAAATTGTTTCGTTATTTTCCGGTAATAGAAAGAGAAGAACTTATTTGTGATATGTCTTTAAATGTGGGAGATACTTTTCAATTTCCTGTTATCGATTCAATTTATTCTTCTTATTCTTTTTATTATCGCGAAGCAGGAGAAATAGCAACGGTTGATTCTATTTCTTATATTAACGGTAAAAAAATCATCTATTTGTCACCAATACAAAATTCTGCATTTTACACATTTTATAATAATATATTAGGAATACGGCTTGCCTTTATAGAAGGTGTCGGGCCGACCTACGGACCATTCGGGTATATTAATGATTATGGTTATGAATCAAATCTTGGTTTATTGCTTTGTGTGGACAAAGATGATACGTTGACTTATCTCATTTCCGACACATTGGGCTGTTTTCAATCCGGAGCCGGTATTACGGAAATCGGGAACAATGAGATAATTTCCATTTATCCCAATCCGGCACAAGATCAAATAACCATAAAAATTGTAAAAGAAGAATTGAGTAATGGAACTATGGAAATATTGAATATGATGGGAAGTCGTATCTGTCAGGTAAAGATAGATGATGTAATGACTAGGATTAATATTCAAAATTTATCACCGGGAGTATATTTTGTTTGCTATTGTTACAATGAAAAAATTGTTATTTCTAAATTTATCAAGTTATAAAAAACTAATACAAATATAGTTTTAGTTCTTTTTTACTCTCTTTTCCGGATGATGCCAACTAATCTGATATAATTTTTTCCCAAAATAAATAAACAATAAAAATTATGAGAAAGATATCTTTAATGATAGAATTGTTTTTATTGATACTTCAATATGGTCGTTCACATTATATTTGTTGAATAATTTTTGATTTATAATAAAAAACTGAATATTAAATACTTGAATATTAGGAGCATTATAATATTTATAAAAAAAAATATAAATTATTAAAAGTGTGATTATAATTTGTATATTTGTAAGCTAAAAAATAATTTTTTTTTACATGTGTGGGGAGAATCTTTATTTCTCAATTAAGAAGAAAAAATATCAACTAATTAAAAAGTCTTTTAATACGTTGGGAAACACTATATCAAATAATATTTTTAAAATTAAAATTAGCACCGACGTGCCCAATGGGATATAACCGGGCAAAAAAAATGAAAAAATTTTTACAAACTTTAGGATTATCTGTTACCATTTTGATTTTAATGGGAGCATGTACAACAGGAAAGTTCTATTCCTATGATGAAAGCACTGCCCGTTATCTTTCTCCTGGTATGACCGGTTTTGTAACACCCACAGCTGCCGATTTACAAGTTGCGGAGTCACGAATTTCTCATGTCGAAACTTTTCCAAATACACTTAAGCAAAATGATGTTGATGATATTGAACACTCTGGAACAGTCAATTACCTAAAAAATTATACAGTTGCGCAAGCGGTAAAAAAATATAACGCTGATGTAATAGTTGCTCCTCTTTTTGACATCAAAACCAGTGAGGATTTTTCTACGATAACAATAACTGTCAATTTGGTATATCCTTGTCAAAATGAAAGTAAAATTATTATTGAAAATTCCAAATAAATTATCATCATGAAACGAATAATATTCTTAACGGTTTTTTTGTTATCTCTTTCTGTATTGGGAATGGCACAAAGCAGTGGTACCTATACTGCAAAAAAGACAAGTACTAAAACTGTAAAAACCTATAAATATACTCCGCAATTTGAAAAAGGCTGGAATCTTCGTCCGGAAATAAGTATAGATTTTCCAATTAAGCTTGAATTTTTATTCAGCGCCGGATACCAAATTAACCCCTATATATTCATTGGATTGGGTATCGGGGTGGCTTCTTTTCGCCCCGATATTGCTCAATACAGCAATGCCCCTTTTTGGTACACTACTTCTTTTCCTCTATTTGCTACATGCAGAGCTAATTTTGTGACTACTAAGCATGGGTTTACGCCCTTCTTTGAAACCAAGATGGGCTATTCCTTTGGTGTGATTGGAGAACCACTGAATCATATTAGCCACCAAAACTTTAGTATACTACTTGGAGCGGAACCTTCAGGTTTCTATGGTCATTGGGGTATAGGGGGTAATTACCGTAATTTTGATTTATTATTATCATATCATCTTCTTAGTTATTTTGTAGAGGAGCTTTCTTTTTCTTCTTCTTCTTCTTCTTCTTCTAAAAATTATTATTTAGATTCCCATTTTTCCATTTCAATAGCATATAACATTCCGATTAAAAAGAAAAATTAACCGCAAACACAACCTTAGTAAAATTTTTGGGCATGCAGGCTTTCTGAAAAGCTACCGTCAGCATTAACTGCTATGGAGGCATAAGTATATATATAAGTGCTGTAACTGAAATAGCTGCGGAATAGTTTTATGGTCCGGTTTATAAAAGGTTCCCTCCATTGTTGCTGTTGCATCCTCCGGAATATTGTTATACCCGATGGAGGGGGTTTTTGATATAGCAAAGTTGTTGAATGGATTGTCTCCGATTCTGGTGAAGGATTCGCCGCTGTGAATGCAGCTTAGCATGGAGCCCGGATAATTGCCAAACGAAAAGGATTCATATGTATCATCATAAGACCACATTCCATAGGATGTTAATTTTACAAAATCCCCGTCCGGATTTAAGGAGAGCGGAGCAGAGATATTTGCAATGGTGATTAACGCTAACGAATCAAAACCGTCGCCCTCTCCTGCAAACAGCGAATAGGAGATAATTTTGGCTCTTCCTGATGAGGTTTCTATAAAAATGGAATCAACGAAATCTCCTCCCATCAAATAATCT
>JAGVVH010000192.1 GCA_019135895.1 Bacteroidota bacterium
AACTCAACAACACTGCGGGGGGTATAGAACTGTCCGCCCTTCTTGCCTTCTGCAAGGGCAAATTCACCAAGGAAATATTCAAAAACGTGCCCGAGAACATCAGCGCTGCGTGATTTGGTATCACCAAGTGCAATATTGCTCACCAGATCAATCAGTTCGCCAAGAATTGTCGGGTCAAGATTCTGCCGGGCATATACTTTGGGCAAGACACCTTTCAAGGAAGCATTCTCTTTTTCGATGGCATCCATCGCATCGTCCACAATCTTTCCAATATCGGGTTGTTTTGCCTTTGATAACAGCAATTTCCAACGCGCTGCCTGTGGCACGAAGAAAACATTTTCAGCTTTGTATTCGTCTTTGTCTTCGGGGTCAGCTCCCTGTGCTTCCTCGGCTTTCAGCCTGGCAAACAATTCTTCAAATGCATCGGAGATGTATTTTAGAAAAATCAATCCCAATACTATATGCTTATATTCGGCAGCATCTATGTTTTTTCTCAACTTGTCTGCCGCTTTCCAGAGTTGTTTTTCCAGAGGCTCTCCTGTTTGTGTGTCACTTCCGCTTTTACTCACTTTCTTACTCATATTTTTAAAGTGTTCGCGATTATGCTTTTACATAATTCATTAGCATTTATCCTTAACTCCTTACTTAAAAATACAATGATTTTCAATTAAAGCTCAAAATTAAATTTTATCAGTATGAAACTTTCATAAACTTTCAACTGCCTTTCAAGCACATGCCCTTAAGACAAAATGCATCAGATATTTTGGACTATTTAACAATAATCAAAAATTCAAATTCCCACGATTAGTGTCGCCAAGTGAGTCGAAAATTGTGGTTGTACACAACTTTGCCTACTGATATTTTTGATGCAAAAATATCAGTAATGGAAGGAATAGTAATTATACCAAGCAACAAACTCCGCCGTATAATCCGTGATGAAATTGAAGCAGCCATGCAAAACAAGAAAACTGCTTCGATGGATGAACAAAAAAAGAATAAACGATTTTTCCTGGATGAAGCATCCGCATATCTCCGGGTGGCAATTCCGACCATCCGTTTGCACCGCTCTAAAATTGGAGGCACCAAGATTGGAAAGCGCTGGACTTTCACCCAGGAAGAACTGGATCGTTTTCTCGAGAAACACAAGACAAGGGTAATCGACTGATCAGATAATTTTGTAACTACCAAAAGACAAGTTGATGTTATCTCTTTGACAGTATTGTATACAACGGATCATTGATGTAATAATTCCCTGTACCGATTCTGGCTTTTTTCAACAAGCCGTCGTCTGCCAGTTTATTCAGGTAGCTGGCAGCGGTAATTCTGGAAACTTTCAGATCGTTGACGACAAATTCAATTTTTGTGTAAGGATGTTTAAAGAGATTATTCAGTAAATCCTGGCTGTAGAATTTATAATTGTCTCTCAGTTTGATTTTACATTCCTGCATCAATGATTTAATCTGAGCTATTAATTCAATGGTTTCCCTGGATGTTATCCGGATTCCGTTGATCATAAAAAGCAGCCATTCTTCCCAGGTCTCTTTATCACGGATTTTCTGTAAAAGCCGGTAATAATCGCTCTTATTCTTAATGATATAATTGCTAAGGTACAGAATTGGCATCGTTAAAAGCCCTTCCTGAATCAGGTACAGGATATTGATGATCCTGCCGGTGCGGCCATTGCCATCATAGAACGGATGAATGCTTTCGAACTGGTAGTGAATCATGGCCATCTTCACCAAAGGATCATAGTCACATAAAGAAGGATCATTGATGAATTTTTCCAAATTTGACATCAGCCGTTTGATATCTTTGATATCCTGAGGTGGTGTATAAATGGTTTCACCGGTTGAGGCATTTTTCAAAGTGGTCCCGGGAAGTTTACGAAAACCGGCATCGTTACCTTCAAGCTCTTTCTGTATCTCAATAATGATGTTACTGGTTATCAATCCTCTGTTTTTGACCAGCTCAAATCCCTTTTTCAACGCAGAGATGTAATTCTGTACCTCCTTAGCTTCAAGGGAAGAAAATCCATCCAGGTTTAACCCGGATTTATACAAATCATCATGGGTGGTGATGATATTTTCAATGGCTGAACTGTCTTTTGCTTCCTGGAGTCCCAGGGTATTGATGAGAATGATCTGATTGGGAATTGTGGAAGCTATACCTTTCAGCTCCGCCAAAGCAGCATGGGCAGTTGGCAGGTTCTTTAATACTGTTTTGGTTTCTAAATCGATTACGGGAGGAAGTTCACTTAAAATCCGGTTTTCATCGTGATCCACTGTGTAAAGAATTTGAAATTTTCTTTACAAATATAATCAACTTTGATAAGAAAAATAGATTTTCTTTACATTAAAAAGATTCTTTGTCAATAATCCGCAAGTTTCTTATCAAAGTGTGATTCAAAAATGATTATAGCTTTGTCGCAAGAGATAGATAGTGTTACAATTCGTGTGTCTCGCGATCATGGTTTCCCTTCAAAATACCCCACTAGCTTAAGCAAAGCTGCTGCATGAAAAAAGGAGCTACAACTCTGTTAATTGTAACTCCTTGATATTCTTTCTTTTGTAGAGTGGGCCCAGCTGGGCTTGAACCATTATTCTATGTAGCTTAAAACCAATTACATGCAATTCTCAAAAACTGTCAGGTCTCGAATTTGACACCTTAAATTATTCATATTATAAAGAACATCCATTTTCAAAAATAGCAAATATTTCT
Organism: Bacteroidota bacterium; assembly: GCA_019135895.1. Taxonomy (GTDB): domain Bacteria; phylum Bacteroidota; class Bacteroidia; order Bacteroidales; family WCHB1-69; genus JAGVVH01. The sequence continues at coordinate 2,719 of JAGVVH010000192.1, forward strand.
TATTATTACCTATCTCGGGACAAAATTATTTTTCGGGTATTTCGCCATTTCTGCCTATTCCGTGGATTACTATATTTAGATCACAAAAGACTCCTAATTATATCCTCTTGTATTTAATACCCCCGATATTCTTTATCCCATAAAAACACCCCCCCCTTTATTTATGAGAAAATAATACCCCGGCACTTATTATTTTGTAAAGAGCTTACATGCTGGCTGTTACTACATAACAATCCCCCACCAGAAACAAGGCTGGGCAATCCCCCGGTGGTAAGCCATTTCCAAATTATTAACTTTTTAAATCAATTATCATGGTAACAATCGTCGACTATGCCTTGCGTCAGACTGCTGAAGGCAAAGAATTTTTTGCATTGGTTCTGCAGAGTGGAATTGATATGGTACTTTCCAAAACAACTGGAAGATACTATGCCACATCCAAGCAGACCACGGTTCCTTCCACCTTTAACGAATCAACCTGCAAATCACTGGTGGGTGAGAAAATCCCCGGTGTCATTGTCAGGGAAGCCTGTGAGCCTTATTCCTACACTGTCAAAGAAACAGGTGAAATCCTTGAACTGTCTCATCATTGGGTGTACTATCCCGAACCTCCGAAAGTGGAGCCTGTGTTTCAAGGTAAGATCACCCAACCCCTCGTTGCTGAGTTTATTTAACTCACAGAAAGTTCATATATTTAATTACTGAAGTTTCGCAAGTAAGAAAAAGTTAAGAAATGTCATAAAAAAAAGCACTGGGAGTTTTCAGATATCTCTGAAAATCAGTATATTTAAAGTGACAAAACAACAAATAACTGATCCCAATGCTTAATAATAAAGGTAC
>JAGVVH010000203.1 GCA_019135895.1 Bacteroidota bacterium
AAGAGAACAAAAATTCAAAAACATTTACCCTAAATGGCGAAATTACTGACCAAAATGCAGGAATACTAATCTTAAGCTATACGCCTGACTTAGTACAATTTAATGATACAGCAATTATTAAAAATGGGAAATTCCATTTTAGTGGATCTATTCAAGAACCCACTTTGGCACAGATTTCTACCATTGATGGAGTAAACAGCGCTGATTTATATATAGAGCCAGGAAAAATGTTCATAACTCTTACGAAAAACAAGCTCAAGGATTTCAAAATGACCGGCTCAAAAACTCAGGACGAACTGAATCAGCTTAATTTGATGCTTGAGCCCATCAATAAAAAACTATCAAATATATGGAAGGAACGTAACCTTCTCAATAATAAGATTATAAATACTAAAGATAGGGCTGAGTTAATAAAACTGCAGCAAAAAGCTAAAGAATATGACGATCAAAGTCCTGGTTTAAGAAAAGAATTAAACTTAACCTATCTTAAATTCGTGCGAGATAATCCACAATCATTTATAACTCCTTATTATTTGGATGTTCTAGCACTTAATGGTTGGATCCCTTATGATTCGTTAAAGTCAATATTTTATGGACTTAATAGTAATATTCAAAACAGTAAAATCGGGAAAAAAATAAAAGAAGAAATAAGGAAAAAGGATAACATAATTGAGGGGGCAATCGTTCCAGATTTTACAGCGATCAACTTAAATAATAATACAATAACTCTTTCACAATTCAAGAATAAGAATGTAGTAATTATTGATTTTTGGGCAAGTTGGTGTGAGGGTTGTCGTGCTGCTTTCCCTCATTTAAAAGCCCTTTACGAAAAATATAATCCTCAAGGCCTAGAAATAATTGCTTTCTCATTCAGAGATATTAATAAAGAAGCCTGGATATCAGCTATAAACCATGATAGCATTAATATGTGGCAAAATGTTGCTACGATATTTCAGAATGGAGATACAATTAATAATGGTATTGTCGAAAATTATCCACTTGATGGAATACCACTTACCGTATTAATCGGCAAGGACGGAAAAGTACTAGGAAGTTGGCGCGGCTATGCCCCTCAATATGAAGATTCTCTGGACCACAAATTGACAGGAATTTTCACATATTAGAAAAACAAAAACGCCAGCTAACACGGACAATATGGGTAAGTTGTTTGTCACGGTTTTTGCTTTTGCTCCTACACCCAAGACAGCTTTGTTATGGTATATGCACCCGGACACGCGCATCTGCCCCCAATTAAAATCGTGCACCGTGACAGATTTTTAGCTTCGAGATAGTTTGTACCGCGACACTGCGCCAGTGCTTCCAACCAACTTTGTAACCGGTGATAAATTCGCAGCTCCGATCAAACTTGTACCGCGACACTCGTAATGCTCAATAAAATTTGTACCCGGACGGCAAAAAGTGCGCCATGGCGCTTTAAGGCGCCAACACAACCTCCCCATATTGCCGGGCCGTTAGGTGTTATAGTAAGTCGTCCTGAATTATGTCTACACAAAACTTGTGTTGCACAACTAACGCATTCGTTACACATTTCATTTTATTCAGAACCTCAGACAAATATCTATTGATGACATAAACTACTCTTCTTATGAAAAAGACATCTCTTTTTTTTACAGTTAATGTAATACTTGCAACGTCACTAATTCTAATTAACAGTTGCAGAGTTGAGTACAAAACAGATGATTATCTGTTAAAGGTACTAGGGAATCTTGAGAAGATAAAATCAGCAACATATTTTTCTAAAATGACCGGGAATTTTCCTATGGATACCCTTGAATTCAAGACTTCTTACTACTTTAAGAAAGAGTTTACTAATCCTGCGGATACATTTATCGGCGCAGCATTTGCTTGGTTCAATAATGAGGATACTTCAAAAATGTACCATTGCTATGACGGAAATGCCAAAATAAGCTTTTACGACGACACAAAAGACATAAGTATTGATAGTTTTAAAACCAGTAGTTTACCCTTTCGTCCGGTTCCCGAGCCTTTTTTTCAAAGAGCAAGGAGCCTGATTAACTACGCATTGAATACGCACGACACCATTGTAACTGATGTGATTGATTTTGGAGATTCAATAAAGCTCAGCTTAATTGTACCTGGTAAAGTTGTCTACTTCTTTGGAAGACCATATGCTCCGGACATCCCATATGTGTCACAGGATGAGAAGTATTCCAAATTTGAGATGTGGATAAACAAATCCGATGATCTTCCTTATAAAATAAAGAGTAAATACTTTTTTGGTTCAGATATTGAAACTTATAACAATGTTGAATATAACAAGATAAAACTCAAAGATTTTGTTCCGGCAAGGTATTTTCCTCCTGACTATAAGATTTTGGAAACAGGGAAAAATCAGGTAAAGACAAATGATTTGACAGGAAAGAAAGCACCAGACTGGATATTAACTGATTCTGAAAACAATACTGTAGCTTTAAAGGAGATCACAAGTAAGGTAATAATGATTGAATTTATGGGAATTGGTTGTGGGCCGTGCCATGCAGCCATACCATTTCTTAAACAATTAACATTAGACTATAAAAATGAAGATTTCATATTTATCAGTATTGAAACATGGAGGCAGGATGTTGAGGCTCTAAAAAGATATAAAGACAATACCCAACTGAATTACATAACATTAGTTTCCACTGATGAGGTAAAGAAAATTTATAATGCTGAAGCAGTACCTGTATTTTATATTCTTGACAAAGAAAGGATTATTAAAAAGGTTATTATAGGTTACGGGAAAGAGACTACAGATAAAGAAATAATAGATGCAATAAATGAATTGATTTAGAATATACAAATTTACTACAACACCTAACAGGTCGGTATATGCAATTGCCTTCAGTGCCGCGAGAACTTTCTAACCAAAGGGGACCGTTAAGTGTACAGCGGCACAGGCCGCCCCGGCACCGCCGGGGGCTCCCGCTGGTGTCACGGTTTTTGCCAACGCGAGAATAAAGTAATAACAGCATATACCTGCATCGCACCACGAGTGCAAAAACACGCGCCACCGCGACTCTGCGGCAACTGCCACATACCGCCGAACGTTAGGGCCAATAGCGGCAGAGAATTAACTCATAAAAAGACCCCTAATGACAATCGCGGCCAAATGCTGCCTGCGCGCCCTTGTTTATACATCTTATTGCTCGAATGCTTAATAGTAACTCTATAGCTCGCATAGCCAACACCTTTTCAATCTGTTTCATTTAAATGGCCTGTGGTTAAACCCAAATAAGTAGCAATCAAAGAAAATTTCTTTAAGCAGGTTTTTACTACGCATAACCATCAGTAACCAGATAAACATAAGCTGCCGCTACAATCCCTAACAGGCCGGTATAGGTCATTGCCTTCCGGCCAGCGCGACCAATAGTAAATTAACGAACTCATTCGGTAACCTTAGCTGGCCGGGCCATCCCTGCGGTGAGATGGTTTTGCACAGTGCATTCTACTATAGCCGCTTTTGCCGTGAAAAAAATTTGTCATCAAATGCATTGAGCGGCTGATAAAGTAATAACACGATAGATT
>JAGVVH010000236.1 GCA_019135895.1 Bacteroidota bacterium
TTTTATAATCTTTTAAAAGCTCCTCTAAGATCTCTTCTCTAATCGCCATCTGTAGTCCTCCTGTGATAAATGGTTTATACTATCTATAACCATTTACACAGAATTATCTACACGCCCACTGTGAGTGTCAACTCAAGTCCGTCTTCGGACAGGTTAGGACACATGATACCTCAACGCATGACATCTTCGACAGGCAAAGTAATTGCTTTTGGGTTTCAGATATAACTTACCCATTCGCTTTTTGCATAGTGGACAAGTAAACCACCACCTGCTTCCGCCAAAACGGGTTTTTGATTTCCGCAAGATGATGGGTTCATCAATAAGACGATCCTCAATCGTATAAGAAAGAATAATCATGGGTTCTGCTTTATCAGCGGGCAAAAATAAATAGCTGATAGATGAAAGCTCCTCATTCGTATATTTGTTAATCCAAGATATGTTTCCTGAGAAGCAAATATCTCTATGACAATTGAACTGAGCTATTTCGATAGACAGACATTGAGCAACTGTCATTTTCCGATCAAGCATAAACCTTCTGCCACTACCAAGACCACCCATGTTTTTTTTCCTGGAATCATTAAAAAATATTCAATCACAATGATAACAACGATAACAATTAATTGTTATTATTGTTATCAATGTGATTGTTGTTATTGGGAATTGCATATAAACCATGCATTGGTTTTATTACATCCCTGTCACGATGCAATTTTGAGAGAAGTTGACGAATTGCGTTGTCCTTCTTCCCCAATGCCTTCGCTATTTCACTGGATTTCATTGGCTGCTTTTTGTCTCTCAGCAAATTGAGGATAGCAATTCTTTGATCACTGATCTTGTATTCCTCCGAATCGCCTTCAATAACCCAAGATGTGCTTTGACTATCGAATCTTAATGTCAATTCTATTTGTTGCACATCTCTACCAACAATCATAAGTTTACCACTTGTCATCTGACGATTACTTCTCAGTAAAGATAATGTATCGGGCGCCCCAGTCATTCCAGTGCTCCCCGTGATAGCGTTTAATGGATCTTCGAAATCTTTACCTTTGTTAAGATGAACGATAAGGATTATAGCTATTGAATGTTTTTTCGATAATTTTTTTAATTCACCAAGATCATCATAATCCTGCTCATACCAATTTCGTTTTTGGGTAGGATTTTTGATTTTTGCATATACATCAATAATTACGAGCTTAACATAGGAATGCAAAGTGAGCCATGAATCAAGCTTTTGAAGTCCTCCTTGATTGAATTTTGGCCATTCCAGAAATATATGCAAATTATCAGGTGCCTCTTTATCTTGAAGTATCGTCGATAGCCTATTTTGTAAGCGCACTGCTATATCTTCCAATGCGAGATATAATACACCGGTTTTCTCAACTTCAATTTTCCCCAAGGCAGGAAGTCCAAGAGAAACAGAGGTGGCGAGTCCCAGACCGAGCCACGATTTTCCACACTTTGCTGTACCTGCAAGTAATGTTAACCCAGGTGAAATAAATCCTGGAACTATCCACTGTGGTTCAGGAATGTCCGACTCCATCAGTTCTCTTGCAGTAAATTCGACTCTATTGTCCTCAAATTCAGAATCTTTCATTTATTTTCCATCCTCATAGCCCTGATAAATAATTGCCTCTAACAAACTTTCTAATTCTCTAGGCATAATATCAATACCATTCATATAACGTGAAAGCTGAGATTCCGGCACTCCACAGATTTTGCGTAGCTGCCAAAGTTTAATTTTCTTCTTTTTTAAAGCTTCCTTAAATGGATGGGGCTTAGGTTCAATTTCGAAAATTCCTACTATTTGCATACTCATTCCTCCTTTTTCATTAATATTAGTTGTGAAAACGTCTCATAAAAAGCAAAGTCCCCAATTCAACCAAATAAATGGTCAGATTGGGGATCACTTCTCGCTGCCTCAATTGTTTATGAAAGAAATATTAAATGTTCATTTACAATTTTATGGCAATCAAATTTTCAATAATAATATTATCATAAATAATAAAAAGTTGTCAATAAGGCGTAAATGTAACATATTGATAATACAAGCATATAACAACATATGTTTTGTAGTATAGTTGCCTTGATAACTAGCAGAGGTGTTTAGCTAACTGTTAAAAAAACACGTTAGAGGGGTTTGTTTGATTAGAAGATTTTCAATGTAACTTTGTTCAATTTTTGAACAGAGTTAATCCAATTGTTAATTGTTGTTCATTCACCTATTCTAACGCACACCATAAAGACAGCTTTCTCCGCTTATGGAGGCCTGTGTCCCCCCCCTCTGCCACCTCGTTTGATTATTAATCAATAAGCTATAGAATATATTTGTGTGAATTATTATCTGGAGGTAACATGCCTTTCAAAGATCGTGGAATGTGGAGAGGTGTCGTTAAGATTGGCGGCAAACGCTTCTCTGATTCCTTTGAAACGAAGCGAGAGGCTATAAACTGGGAAAACGAGTTTCGTAAAAAATCAAATCTATCTGGCAATAGTATCAGCTTCAAAGATTTTTCAGATCAGTATCTTTCTTTAGCAAAATCTAAATTTTCAAAGCTCACATACCAGCAGAAAGAATCTATGACAAAAAGATTCATCAATTATTTAGGTTTCAATATGGATGTTGATCAAATCTTACCGAGCCATATTCATGGTTATTTATTAGAACAGGCAAACAATAGGAGTAATTATTGCGCTAATAGAGATCGTAAGAACTTGTTGGCGATGTGGAATTGGGGACAAAAGATATTAGACATATCTTCTAATCCGGTAACGAAGATTGATCGTTTCCCTCATGATCGAAAGACACAATATGTACCACCTGAAAAGGACATCTTGCGATTGCTGGCAGTTGCCAATCGCAAAGAGCGAGCATTTCTTGATTGCTACCTTTGCACAGGCGCAAGACGTTCTGAAATATTCAACTTAAAATGGGAAGATGTAAATTTTGAGAAGCGCGAAATTCGCCTCTGGACTCGTAAGACAAAAGATGGAAGCATGGAAAGTGAATCACTGCCGATGAATAACCAGCTTTACGAATCCCTTTGGTGGTGCTGGGAAAATAGAATCTTCAAAGATTCGCCGTTTGTTTGGGTATGTGAAGAAGGGCCTCATGCTGGTAAACCGTTTAATTACAGGCGACGTTTCTTAAAAGGTCTTTGTAAAAGGGCAGGGATATGTCCTTTTGGTTTTCATTCATTAAGACGTTATGTTGCTTCAACGCTTGCAGATACTCACAAAGTATCAGCAAAAACCATTCAACGAATTCTTAGACACAAGAGTTTACAAACCACTGAGCGTTATATTCAAAACCTCAATCATGATTTGTCGGGTGTCATGGAACTGCTGGACGTGAATATAAATCAAAGTACCACCGAAAGTACCACCAATAAAAAAAGCGATTTGGGAAATTTCCTAAACCGCTGATCTTATTGGCGTCCCCACGCGGATTCGAACCGCGGTTACAGGCGTGAAAGGCCCGTGTCCTAGGCCTCTAGACGATGGGGACGTCCTTAAAGCCGTTTCAAGCAAGTTGTGTCTTATACCCGGTTATTATCAGATTTTCCCGCTGTCTGTCGCTATATATCAATCCATAAAAATAGGAAAGGCGGATCATCTTTGAACCGCCTTTCCTAAGTGATTTATGCTGAACGGCAATGTTTATTTATGCCCGGCTTTTACGAAATCCTCGGCCATCTTGTTGTACTTGGAGGTTTTGGCCGCTTCTATATATTTTGATTTTTTCACCATCTTCATCATGTTCTGTAAAGTTTTAAAGGGTGTCGATTTGATTTTGCTGTTGGCAATTCCGGATGGGACGCCGGATCCGAGATTCGGATCGATCATAAACGTGACCCTGGTGCGTTCCCGGTCTACCCACTGGAGAGTGAACAGTGAGTAAAATGAAGGCATCCGGACATATCCCTTGCCGGAATCATAGGGCAGTTC
>JAGVVH010000104.1 GCA_019135895.1 Bacteroidota bacterium
ACCTTCAGCGGGGTCACCAGCGCCGAATCCCATATCTTGTGCCCTAAATCTCCTTGACACACAAGACCGCGCTTAATATACTGCGCCCAACGAAAAGGAAGTTCTTATCAATTTCAATATACCTCATATTATCTCATCACCTCCTTTGGAGGCAAGAGTCTTTTGAGGTATATCAGGAAAAAACATGATATACCTCATGCTATGTTTGAGGTGTAATCAGAGGTTGAACGTAAAAAGACTCGGAATCGCGCGCTTAAAGTGCTATAGTGCAAATTAATTATTATGAATAGCGCATCCACAACACAAGAAACGACTTACATACGGGGGCGACACTCGGCCGTACGCACCACTGATTTCGTTTTCAACCAGTTAATCCCCTATATTGGGAATAAGCGCAAGCTATTGGATCTCATCGCGCAATCCCTTAAACACACCACGAAATCAGAGGTCCCGACATTTTTAGACATTTTTGCAGGCAGTGGCGTGGTTGCTCGTTTGGCAAAGACTCTCGGCTACCGCGTTATAGCGAATGACTGGGAGCCATATGCTAAAGCAATTAATGGCTGCTACATTGGGAACAACACCCCACCTGAGTTTAAGGCACTTGGGGGATATGACAAGGCACTCGCATTGCTCAATAGTCTACCGCCTCGGGTTGACTGGATAACCGAGCACCTATGCCCGCGTGATGACGACAAATATGACATTGCGGTTGATCGAATGTTCTACATGCGAAAGAACGGCATGCGCATCGACGCGATTCGACATCAGATTGTTGAGTGGCGTGCCTCTGGCATAATCGACGACAATGAACAGAATTGTCTTCTTGCGCCCCTGCTCTATCAGACTTGCTATACCAGCAACACTAGCGGTGTTTTCAAGGGCTTCCATAACGGTTGGGGCGGCCAGACGAAGACAGCACTATACAGAATAGCAGGCGACCTGTGCCTGACTCCTGCTGTTTTCTTTGACAACGGCTATGACAATCAGGTTCTTTGTAGTGATGCTCAACGCGTGGCTGAAAATATGCGCGATGAGGAACTTGATGTTACATATCTTGATCCGCCGTACAACCAGCACCCCTACGGAAGCAACTACCATGTGCTGAATTCCGTTGCGCTTTGGGACAAACCGAAACTAAGCAAGACGATTACGCCTGGAACCAAGTCGGCTATTCGGCTGGACTGGAGAACCGAACGGCGCAGTCCGTACAACTACACCGATGAAGCGGCCAAGGCATACGCCAAACTAGTACAGACACTAAACTCCCGCTTCATACTTACAAGCTACAGTACCGACGGTTTTATACCTCTTGAAAAAATGTTGGAGGCCAACATCAAGCGTGGTCATGTCCGCGTTGAGATGAAGGGCTACAAGCGTTATCGAGTCAGTTCACAGCGTTTTTCCAATAAGCCGATGAATGTCGAGTTTGTGGTTGTTCTTGATACCCACAAAGCATCTGACGTCTCTATTGACGAACTTCACCATTCCGTTACAGCAAAAGAAACATCTGTACTTAATGGTCACAAAGAATACGCAACACAGAAGCAGGTACAATTAGCCCTGTTTGAAGGGGCACGGGAGGAATATGTCACGGAAGCATCAGCTCAGAACTGATAGGTCATTAAAATCACCCATCATCAATGCGACATCAAAGGGCCAAGAAACAGAAGTCGTTAAGGCTCTTCATGATGTTGTGACCCATTTGGGCAATAAGTTTGACAAGAAGATTTCGCTTGTCCATGAAAAGCAATGGCACCTTAAAAATATTGTTTCCGAACTCAAGCTCTCATTCCCCGAAATTGAGTTTCACTACCACTTCGATAGCAGTACGATACGCCCAGACGGCGGCATACTGTATATTCAAGGGAAACCAGGGGACAGGTTAAGTTACCCGATTCTAATTGCCGAGGTAAAGAATCAGGGCACAAACGACCTTCGTGCAGCAGAGGGTCTCCCAAAACAGTCTAAGGGAAATGCCATTGAGCGCCTTGGCAAGAACCTTATTGGGCTACGGACAGCCCTATTGCGAGAGAGCATTTTCCCCTTTGTCTGTTTTGGGTACGGGTGCGATTTTGAAGCAGATTCTTCAATCTTGGATCGCGTCACAACAATGGCAATGTTCGGTAAGCTAAATAAAACCTACCTCCACAACGAGGAGGGCGGAAAGTTCAACAGGGGTAGTTTCTACTTCCGCCCTCGCCAGTGGTCTGTATCTGAAATGGCCACAGTTATGAAGGACATTGCAGAGCGATCGGTCCTTTACTATTTCTCGAAGTACCGAGAATCTCATTTTCTCAAGCCAGAATAGATCGTTCAACAAGGCGTTGCACCCCTACGCGCCACAAGTGGCGCGAGGGTGAACGCTGACGTTCGCCAAGAGGATTATTCCAGAATGACTGACAACCAAGACATCGTGGGCGGATACATTGACGACCGCGATGGTTCCAGCATCACCGTTTCCAACAAGGCATTCCTGACCCAGATCGAGCGGTGCTCATCAATCGCACAAGTATTTGACCAGAAATACTTGGATGACCTAAAACAGATCAATGACCTCGCGAACGAAGTGTTCTTGCTCTTGGTCTTTGTCCATAAGCGATTGGATAGCATCACTGAACCGCACAAGACCATATTCGGAATCCTGTCCAATGCTCTGAACACGTTTCTGGGCGGATTTCTCTTGCTTCGCGCAGGACTCGCGCTTCAAGAGGGCATCCTGTATCGGAGTCTTCTCGAAAGCATTAGCAGTGTCATATTCCTCTTCTTTAATGGCGATAAACTCCGAGAGTTCAAGGCTGGCGACATCAAGTCTCATGCCACTATTTCTGACGCTAAGCGTATGTTCCCTGCATTTGGCAAGGCATACGGAGACTTGAGCAACAACTATGCTCATATCGGCACGCTCCACCACAAACACATTCCGGTTTACGATTTCAACGAACACACCGAAGACCCCCGAATCATCCTTCATCACGCCAAGAACATTCTCTGGCTACTGTATGTTGTGAGCGAATTGGCTTTTTATGACGCATCCCAAAGGCGGTATTACTGGCGAAGGCTTGAGGGGACGACGTACGAATTCACCCCGTATCCAGAACAGCTTAAGACATGGCGCAAGAAGTTCTTTGGAGAAGCGCCAGAGGACTTGAATATTGAAAGAGTAGGCTAATGACATCTTGGCTGCGGGCACCATGAAGATAACGAAACGATTCATATCGCCACCCCTAGAGGAACACGACGCCTTTCGCACGCCTCTTGAACCCGGCGAGAAAAACGCAGTCAAGACTCCCGGGAGTCATGAACACTTGTGACAACAGGGTTTTAGATTAGCGCAAACCTTCTCTGGTTAACGTGGGAGAGAGATCTTTTCAGAAGGGTATAAAGGGATGGATGCGGACAGGTACGGCTCCCGAGAAGTAGTGGGATGGTTTTGCGGCGGCGGTGGGTTGTGCCAAATCAACAATTATGAGTTGAAACATGGATGTTTTTGATCGTGATTATTCAGCGAAAATGTTTATTTGTGTCTTCCTGTACCTGTACTCAACAAAAATGATATTCCCTTTCTTATGCAATCTTACAATCGCTAATTTACACTTCTGCCAACTCAGTTGGCACCCCTGCCCATAATGCTGGCAGGCAGGTACTTCTCAAAAGATAGATAAAGCTTGAAAACGTCCGGCAATGTTGCACATTATTACAACTGTCGAACGTCGGGAACAGGTTAATCCTGAAAATATTTAAAGATCTCCAAATCATGCCTTGACAATAGAACGTTCGTTCTACTATGTCTTTATGCTTCTGGACGCATTGATTCGTCCAAAGCGAGGAAGACATGTCTTTGCCATCAGCCGAATACCGGCCACGTCACCCGCAAGACTCTGACTATTACCATTGTGTAGAGGACTATTTTGAAACCTTGATGCAGGTCTATGATGACAATTTCTCAAGGGATTACGGCTTCTGGCGGCCCTATGTTGAGAAAGTGATCTGCCGTTACCTTGACTGCGGCGATTTGAGCCACGGCTTTGCCCGTGTCAGATGCAAGGACTGCGGTAACGAATATCTACTTGCTTTTTCGTGTAAGCGCCGACACTTCTGCCCATCTTG
>JAGVVH010000559.1 GCA_019135895.1 Bacteroidota bacterium
CCAGCAGGAATTGTTAAGTCCTGTGACAATGTTCCGCCATTTGGAACATAGAATTTTACATTGTTCTGTCCACCTTGGGATGTTGCTCTTTGTGCTCCTAAACGCTTAACCCCATAAAGATCTCCTATGTAATCTAGATCGACACCAGTTGCAGTTGCAAGGAAAGATTGTTTTTGTGCCTCACTTAAATATGCCCAAAGCTGAGATATTTCCGAAGCTATTGGATTAATAAACATCATTGTACGACTAGAGTCTGTGTAGTTTGTTATCGGAGTGTCTCGTTTAAGCCTCCGTATAATATCGCCCCTGATCTCTAGTGTATCTCTAGGTGTGATAATTGGCATTGTTGTCTCCGCTAGTACTCAAATACCTCTCCATAGTCAATTGCAGAGGTGAAGTAGTTAAGGTCATCGCCATAGTTCGTGGGCACTTCAAATGCCGACAATGCCCTCATTGTCACTGCTACTCTAACTTCTTGTTCGCCCGGTCTTGTAATAATAATAACAAATGTAATCGCATCAAGAGCGCTGGGATACGAAATAATTTTAATGTTTTCTGACAGAAGAAGATTGTCTCTAGTAAGAGCCCTCATTATGTATCGTTCGCCTATTGCTGCTGATTCTCTAGTGTTTGGCATGCCCATAATATCTTCTAGATCAGCGCCGACTTGTGGAGCCATAACATATTCTGGATTGTTAGTTCTGATACGGAAATATACATCATCGCGTGGTTCTCTGATGTCAGATACCACCGCAATATCTCCAGTATCATCTATTGTCCAGTCGCCCCAGGCGTTCATTTGTATGTCCATTAGACTAGTCCCGCTTCTTCATGAAGTCTATTGTACACTCTTGCGTATGCAAGGAATACCTCATCTTGTTCGTTCTGTTCTCTTTCGAATATTGATTGATATCCAACTTGTAAGTATCTTACCACAGGTTCTTCTCCAGTTGGAGAAGGAACTAGGATTGGCTGTTCATAGAATGGATGCTCAAAGTAAGTACCACCATCTCCGAGTCTTTGTTCCTCTCCAACAACACGAACAGAAGCAGCCATATATCCAGTCTCTATATCTGGTTCTATTTCTCTATCAATAGTCTCTGATTCTACTTGTTGCTGTTGAGGTCTTCCATATACGGCATTTTCCGCAGTGTCTTCTGGTTGTATCATAATATGTTTCAAAGTAACAGGAAATGGATCATTAGGATCTTTTCCTGATGGGAAGATAGATAGCCCCATTTTCCCAACTCGTAACATAATGTCCTGTGTAATGGCATCAAGAATAATGTGGCCGAACTGATGCACATGACAATTGCCCTTTGGACCACCAATGCGTATAAATGATCCACTATTAGGAGAGGCAAATTCTAAGGTTCCATCGTCTTTGGCTTGGAACCCAGAGTGGCTACTTCTATTTACAAATCCTACGCCTTGTGGATATTCTAGACTTAGTTTAGACATATAACCACACCCTGAGATACTTTACCATAATCTTCTATATGCTGCTATATCCGTTCTTCTTAGTTTCTCTTGTACAACTCCCCATTTTCTTCCCTTTGCATGTACAATGTTTCCGTCTCCTATATAGATAGCACAATGCTCTGGTGGCTTGCTTTTGTTTGATTGAAAGACAATAACATCCCCAGGCAGAAGAGTATCCCTGGTCACAGCAACACCCATGCTAGGAAAGTTACGAGCTAGTACTCTTTTAAACTTCACTCCGCATTGCTGATGAGACCAGCACACTAGTCCCGAACAGTCAAAGGTATCGGGGCCTTCTGTTCCCCTAATGTATGGTTTTCCAACTTGTCTTAATGCAGTTTCTGCAATCTTACGTCCAAGTTCAGCATTGGAAGGTCCAGTTTTAGATATTGTAGCGCACATTGCTGAGACGCTATCAGTTAACATATTGGCCGCGCCAATGAATGGAGCCATAAGTTGCCTGGCCATTTCACCAGGACCAAACGTTGCTCCTAGTGCAACTAACCTTGATCCATTAAGACTCCTACTGCCTTCGCCACCATCTAACGACGACAGTGCGATAACTCTAACCTTATCCCCTTTTTGAAGACCACCAAACATTCCCCACATACCTGCACAGATAACAGGTACGTTTTTGTGTATTTCGTGTCCTTTGTTTTCAATAGAAATATCTGCGGTCTCTCCGCCTGCAACTCCGTATACTCCATTTTGGTCTTGTCTTACTTCGATAGCAATACCATCGAACGAAGTCTTTCCAAGCTCGTTCGGTTTTATTCCCTGACGTGTGGCTGATAAGGCATATCTAAGCAATGGTTACTCCGTTGCTCTTTGCTAGATTAATCAAAAAGGTAGTTGGATCACATAGTGTACCTGGTTGTCCACTACCTTTATACCACGCTTTATTTCTGGTTTCTGTATTGCAGTATATCTCTGTATGTTGCATGTTGCAACTGGAAAGATATCCAATTAGATCTCCGGGCTTTACTATGGTTCCAACACCAATGCCCTTTGGTAGATCTCGAAGAATCTCTCCATGATTCATTACAAAATGCCCATAGTTAATCATGAGACAATACGCATAATCGTATGGATACGTTCCAGATTTATAGAATGGATAGTAATTAACTATTCTACCGTATGTGACAGCAAATACTTTGGTTTTGCGAGGTGCATATAGATCACAGCCGGCGTGGTATCTAGCTCCATTGCTGCGTCGATCTCCGAAACCTCTGCCTGTTCCATTTGTGAATCGTACTACTTTGCTTTGGTCTACGGGCCATATAAAACCAGACACATCCATTGTGTCTACTAGATTTTGAGTATTGATTCTGTCCACTATTGAACCCTCCTATCCCATTTGTACCCCATTGCTTTTGGCAAGGTTTTTCAGAAACTTATGGGGATTGAGCAAATTTGGCGGTCTTGGACTACCGTGCCACCATTGAGTACTTGTTGTTGTTCCCGGTGTATACATTTCGGTATGTTGCATTCTGCAGCTACCAACATAGGCAATGTGTTGTCCTGGGACTACTTGTGTGCCAATGCCAACACCAGGTGCTAAATTGTTTTCAACCTCACCATGATTCATAACAAATGGTCCGTAGTCTACAAAAAAAGCATATGCCATTTCTCCACTACATTTATAGAAGTTGTGTTTATTAACAACCCGACCATAGGTTACAGCAAATATTCTCGTACCTCTAGGTGCTACTAAATCATTACCAACATGATACCGACCACTACGGTGACCCATAAATCCACCATCAGACCCATCCTCGCAGCCCGGAACATGCTTTACGTCAACAGGAAATATAAGGGTTGACGTGTCAACAGTATCAATAAACTGCTGCACAATGGCTGCGTTTCCTGACACTCGACCCATTGGTCCCGCTGCCATAGCTGCTGAAAGATTGGCGAATCCAGACATGCCACTATTCATACCTGTAAAACCCATTGCCAATGGACTCTTTGCATCTAGACATGCTATGACTGTTAGATTATGCGTTGAAGAGTTATTGTTCTTTCCAAAACCTGGATCAAACGCTCCTCCAATTTTAGATACAACAACTCTGTCTCCTGGTTGTAACGTTCCTCCTGCCACACCAACAAAACTTGTTTTGGGTACGTTCTTAGCAACCATGCCATTGGGTAGTTTAACAGTGACCGTATCACGTTCTTCTATAACAGTAGCTATGAAATGATCGGGTAGATCGGCACCATCTGTTCGTGCCGTATACTCAGCTTCTTTTCTAATATATCTTTTTGTTTCTCTTAGCATTCTAATGCCCTAATATTCTTGGTATCTCATTATAATGAGACATAAATGAATATGAGTTTCTTTGTGCCTCCCCACCCATGTATCCGCCGTCTCCTCCATTATACCTAGCATATGCTTGCCTTACGTCTCCATGTGCTCTTTGAAGCTTAGCTCCATATTCACTAGAACCTAATTCAATGTTTCTATCTATCTGCATTAGTTCCGGGCCATGTCCATAACCACTACCGCCTACTCCACTATTCAACTGGCAAAGTCCATAGTCTACTGTACCATCTGGGTTGGCTCTATTAATACAACCTGGATTCCAAGTACTCTCTTGGGTAATCAAAGCCATGAATGCCCTCATTGGAATGCCTCTTTGCGGAACCCATCTTAATAATGATGAGACAATTTCTAATACTTGACCGTCTGTAAGTTGTGAGTTTTTCTTTTTTGCATAGACAGCTATTTCCATTGGGGTGTATTCTGATGGTACATATGCAAACTTACCAAGCGCTCCGGCAAGAGCGTCTGAGATACCGCCACCTGCCATTCCTCCTATACCCGCTAATCCTTGCAATACCCATGATGCTATACCGAGCGTTCCTAGCACAATACCTTCTCTAAATGTATTAGCTATTGGGTTTTCTCCACCAGATGACTTTGATCCTATGTTCATAGTTACAGAATCGCCAGTGATGAAGTTGTTCGTCAAATGTCCAACTGTAACAAGGCCCACGTCTCTATAGTGTACCCTGCCTCCAGTAGAGTCTACTGCAATAGCGGATTGAGCGCCTCTATCGTTGACAGCAATTGCGCTGATCGTTGATGGCGAACGGAACTGTGATATGGCTCTATGCTGATTTATTCTTCTCACTGCGTAATTCTCCGAATAAGTTCTGCCACAATCTCGCCATCCATTACCCTATGATACGCTCCTTGATCCGTCGGGTTTGCTTTAACCTTAACGAACAACTCCACAATGGTTCCATTGTCAGAAATACTCATAGTGTAATTTTGGAGATTAGGAGGATCAATACTATCAATTCCTTTGCCAATAAGCCAGTTTTTACCAATGTCTATGATTGCCGCCGCTGGTCCCCCTGCTGTGTATGCAGATACGGCACTCGCTATCTTCGCTCCTGTTACAATTGGAGATGATGTATCTATGTTACCAATAGAGGTAGCAATTGAACTCACAAAACTTTCTTTTGTTTGATCATAAAACTGTACTCGATACTCTATACCATCAGCGCCTCTAAGCAATAATGCATTATTTTCAACAGTAGACATACCAGTAGGAAGTGTAATTGCAATCCCTTTTACTCGTTTGCCATCTGGACCCTCTGGGCTTATATAAGCAAAAGCGCCTGCTGCTTCGATGTTATATGGTAGTGCCTTGGTTTTGGTTTGATCTGAATCTGTTGTTGCAGATGGTTTTCCATCTGCGTTCTTACTTTTCTCCACTGGTAATATACTATCAAGATCTACTTTGCCAAGGTATGGAGGAGCATAGCGTAATGCCGCGTCCATAGCCCCTAGATTTCCTCCTAGCAGCGGTGCTGCTTCTACTTCTAATTGCTCAATGATTTCTTGTAATGAAAGTTGTGCTTCCTGGGCTAACGCTTCTTCTTCCGCCTCGTTTTCAGCAGGATTGCCACCTCGTGCTAGTTTTTGGTGCATGTTCTTTTCTGTTATTTGTGATAATAAATTAAACAATTGATCTGATGAAGTGGATCCTCCCTCTGCATTCTCTAACATTCCTATTCCACCGCTCTCTCTAGTAAGAGATCCAATAGGAATAACCCAATCAATCCGGTCAATAGTCTTTCTTAAGTTGTTTGTCATATCTGATCCAAAAAGCATTTTACGCCAAGCTGGTACTGGATCAGTTACAACAGAACCACTGTGCCCCTTAATACCTGCGGAAAATTCATACCCATGACGATTTAGTGGAGTGATGATTAGACTTTGAAGGAACATTAATCTATTTGCTTGTACCTTAACCCAGTCTCCAAATGATGGCTCTAGTACTAAACCAGCTACTAGCATAATCCAACCCATTGGTCCACCACCGAGACCAACTGCTCCTTTAAGTGCTGCTCTGGATACGACCTTACCCGATGCTCGTGCTATGCCTTTACCAGCAGCTTTAGCTCCTTGTCTCAGTCCCTTAGCAACTGTATCTAATCTACGATATCTACGCGTTAATTCTGCGTACTTTTCTGCCATTTCTGTAGAATGAATTCCTTTCATTTGTACATCGCTAAGTTCTTTGCTAATAACTTGTAATTCTTTTTCTACAATAGCTAGCTGACTAGATTTCCCACTAAGTCGGCTTGCTATAGCATCCGCCATTACCAGCTTAGCAACCTCATCATCTTGTGCGATTGCGCCAGCTGCACCAATAGAATCTCGTACTAACAATCCCAACCCTTTCTTAACTTGGTTGCTTTTAATAATGGAAAATTCTTTTAGTGCACTCCATGTTCTACCTAAGAACCCACTTGGTTTTGTTTTCTTTGCGGTCTCCACGGCTTTGTCAACAACAGCTTCTGTTTGTGGCGAATTTAGTTCCTGATAAACTTTTGTATATGTTGAGGCAGGGGTGTCTTCTGCTAATTCTCCAAGTAATCCAAATGATAATCCTGTGATATGTTTACCCGCTATCTTAACGTAAATATCTACTATGTTGGCTAATGCACTTGCTAGTGCTCTTGAAGCAATATTAGTGGATAGTTTAGAGAACCCATACGCCCATACAATGCTTCCAATGGCCACACTCCAAGCATGGCAGCTTGCTGACGTCTCTGGATCAACGATAGACGATACTAAACAGTCTGGCTCAATGGATGTGGTAAATCCACTAGCATCCATAATATGTGTTACGGATCTTGCTGTTACCGGACCAGTAATACCACTTTGTATATCCATTACAGCAATTAAGTCGTATGGTTTAATACAACCATTGCCCCTGATAGTAATTGTACCTTTGTACATTAACTTTACGCTATCTCTTAATGCACTCAATGCTACGCATGTAGAAATCCAGTTTGGGGAACTAGGTAACTCGCCCATTTGGAACCGACTAAAGCTTCCTTGGACTTTAGTAGAATATATTCTTGAGTCTACTGTTAGAGTTCTTTGCATTTCTGGAACGATTCGATAGTCTGCCATAACCGGGATGGATACATGTGTTTCAGCATTTAGGGGCATTGTTTGACCCATATTTAGACTTGCGGCGTTTGTTGCAAAGTCCAATATAGCACCAGGTAAGCTGGCAGCGGACTTTATTAGTGAGTTATATCCACGGTACTCAGCTACACATCGTGTATATACATCCTCATCCGTTGCAATTAGATTGCTACTAATAAGATTGACATGAGAAACAGCATAGTGTACCTGCATAAAACACTTTCTGATCTCAACCGGCATACCACTCCATGGTTCATATGGTTTCGCCGTCTCGGCACATCTAATCATTTCTTTGACTTTTTCTAGTTCATTGTCACTCATATCTCCTATACTAGGCAGCACACCAGCAGCTTTGGCTTGTGTAATTAACCTATGTGAGAACGTGGATACTTTCCTTTGAATATTTGTATCGCTAAGATCTCTCTCTGTTTTCTGTGTGTCTTCTTCTACTCTTTTATTATTTACTGTCCAAGTATCATAGTCGCCTGTTACCCATTTCTTTGCAGACTCTGGATCCATCCAACCACCATGAATTGGGGTTTGGTTTTGTGCTGATGTTGTTTGCCCAGCGACCCAACCACCATAAATCGGAGGTTGGTTTTGTGCTGATGTTGTTTGGTTTGCTGCTTCCGCCGCCGCTGCTTGTTGCGCTTCTGTTTTTAACCATTCATGCACTGATGCTGTAATGAGAAGCTGTCTCATATAAAGTTCTTTGTCATATGTGAATGCTACGGGCCACGTCGGCTTACCATAGAACAGAGTTGATCTCATATCAAATGGATGGACTTGCGCTATAAAGTCTGGATTCACAGATGCACAGACCTGAGCAATATCCCATGTTGTCATATCGTATAATTCAATTGAGATATTAACTTCGTCTCCGCCATCTTTAAACTTAGACTGGCTAAATGTTAACCACTCGTATCCAAAAGGCCCTTTACCTAGGGCTGGTTCTGCATTACCTATTGTGTTGTATCCAAAGATGTTTTGAGCACATTCTCCGAAAAGCCAGTAATTACCTTGTGACGTAGCGGGATCCCCAAAGTGCACAATTCCAAAGGGCGATTGTACAGACATGGGGTTCATATTCGCCCACCATGTACTTAGCCAGCTTGTATCCATCTGGTCTTTTAGTAGGTTTCTAGTTAGGAATCTATCTAACACTCTTCGGTAATCATGCCTATGGAACCACCAGTGTCCACCACGAGCAGCAATGATAGATGCAATGATGTCTCTTGGTTCTGCAGTGCTACCCCAACCGGTAGTCGTACTACCTGGTACAGCAGGAAGCATAGTAGTTAGTTCCTTACCATCGTCCTGGCATACAAGTCTTACCGTTGATTCTGCATACTCAACTTCTCGGATAGCTCCATTCATTACAACTGGTAGTCTTTTGAAGCAATTCCCATATCCCATGCGAATATGCACTCTGAATCCAGACTGTAAGACAGTTGCAAATATCTTCCGATACCAGTTCCATTGGATTGAATGATAGTATCTATCTATATTCCCAGTGAAAGTATCCTGGATATTGTTAAGAGCATTTCTCCATATAAGATCATTGAGTTCTTTCCATCCATCTCTCATTGTATTGCGGATCTGCTCAGCAACCCCTCTATACTGTACACCAACCGGAGGTGCATAAGACAATGCTTGCACAGCAGACCAGTTAGTGAGGTTTTCATAAAGATTAGAAAGCTCAACATAGGCTGTCGCCGTAGCTTCCATACGATGTTTAGTATATGCGAAACTAGATACCCCACGGAATAGATAATATTGATCAACGAATTTCCAACTGTTGAGACGTTCTCCCTCGTCATTAAGAATAAACGTCATTGTCGGAAATGCTTCTAGTAAACGTCCCTGGGAACTATATGCTTTTTCATCAAATAGACACGACTTCAGTCTATCTTGAATACTACCAATGCTAGGAGCATCAATGGGCGGCAAGTAGACAATAGACTCTGCCATGGGATCGGCTACTGTCTGATCTTGCCTCCACAGCCAAGGGGGTAATGGTTCTGTATCAGAAGCCCACATCCCTAGTTTCTTTTCTTTGGCCTGCTCTTGGAACTCTCCCATCTCTGTATACCAAGGAGCGAAACCTTGGTTCCACCAAGCATGGCCACCCTTAACCATTTCTTCGTTAACGTTTCTACCTTGTGGATCAACGATCTTTGCTACTGTTCTTCCGTAGTAATCTGTGTCGTATACATAGTATTGTATTTCAGTTCCGGGAGGAATCATACCATGTAGATATGCCGTGGCTTCTGCTGAGCCAGGTTGAGCACCCCATGTATTCCCTTCTGATGGTTTGCCAGCTACCTCTGGCGAGTCAATTCCATCAAGACGTATTTTTGTTCCATCTTCGAGAATGACGGTGTCACCGTCTTCGACTTCTAGGACTTTGCCAATTTTGGGCTCTACATCTGGTCTGCCAGTTATATCTTTTACGCTGGGTACAGTGGGATCTACCCATGTATCATCTATACGTGATCGTTCAATTACATTATCTATGATACCAACATATGCTTCTGGATCTACTACAGACTGAAGAACCGGACCTGATCTACTTACTAGTAGCCATAATCGACGTATTGCCTCTGGGCTATCTTTTGCTGGCATAAGATTAGGTGCATATCCATCTCCAGAAATATCGATAGCGCGTTCGCGCGATATATGTTCTAAAACTTTATGGTGCATATAATCAATGGTTTGCGCTATTGACTCAGACACCTCTTGATTAGTCATAAAATCTGTTCTTCCGGTTAGTAGTGCGCCAGCTGCGGCGATTTCTTTACCTTGTACACCAAGTTCTTTAGCAAGATCCTCAATCGGTTTAACTTCTGGTGCAGAAGGATCATATGTATCTATGGCGGCTTGAAGCTCTGCAGAAATCTTTATAGACTGTTCTATGTATTTTAGACTTGATGGAATGATTTCATCTGGATTTCCTTCAAATGACGTAATGCCCTCTGTAGTGTTCGTTCTTGCAGCTAAACCAACAACTTGGTCGGCGTCATCGGATATGCTTTGCCCAGCATTCTTTAGTCCAAGTCCAGCCCAAGTGTAGAAATCAGGATCTACCCATTCTCTTCCCACTATATAATCATATTGATGTGCTAACGAATAAACTGTGTTGCTATAGCCTAAATCCGATAATAATGAATCAAGTTCCCTAATTGTTGGAAGATCTAGTTCTGGGTAAAGATCTATCATATCCATTGTTTGCATTGCTCTAAGCTGTTGCGATAACTTAACCGTAAGGCCCTCGCCATAGTTACCGGTGAATTTATACGCAACACCAAAGCCATCTTCATACTTATTGTATGCTACTGGATTAAGCGGAATGAGTGTTTCAATATCTCTCTGGACTGGGTTCACAGCTACTAAATCAAGAGAAGCTGCAGATATATCAGGATCACCCTCTATGGTTGTTTCGCTAGCTCCAGCCAACATGAAGTTACTTAAACCACATAGCTCCAATACATCATTGTAAATAAAAAGTATCCCAGTATCTTCAAGCTCATGACTTCTGCTTTCATAGGCAAGATTGTCTGCTTCTTCTTTGAGAGCCATGAGGCTTGAGATGGATTCGTGCTCTCCAGTTAAACTGATCGTAGCTCTAATTGGTCCGCGTCCCATAAACTGGTACATTGGCACTGGTGAACCCGAGCATGGTAGTTCTGCAAGAATATTTGTAATTGTAACACTTACGCCATCAACACTCACATCATCTTCAATTACAAACGGAACGTAATCTAGTTCTGCTGCAATAATAGGTTCTTGCAAGTAATCTTCTTGTGGCTCTCTAATAAGATCTGCAGCCATTTTTGTTAGTTCATCAATGGCCGTTCCTATATCACCTTTTAGTTGATGATAATATGACTTTGCAAGCATCTCGATAACGGCTTCATCAAGAGGAATAAGTGCGTATGTTTTATTTCCACTTCTTTCGAATGGAACCCTATCTTGGTTATTACGTAGCTGACTCATAATAATGGTTGATAAGCCACTTTGGTTGAGTGCATAAAATGCTGTTGGACCGTCTGGTATTATTGATCGTATAATCTGTTGATCGCTGATATTATCAATATCGGTACCGGCTGCGCTGATTTTAGCGAAAATACCTTCCTTTATTTTGTAGAGACAGGCACTTTCGTTGTCTAAGTCCAAGCCCTCTGAAGTGATGTCTGAAAATATGAGGTTTCTGAGATCGCGTAGTGGATAAGTCAACTCACTAGCCATTCGTTCCTGTTTAATATGTTCTACTTCACTAAGCGTTGGCATCCAGAAACTAATTTCTGTTTCTAACCCACCATAGATTGGGTTAATCTCACATCCAATTCTACGGTATCTTCTATATGATCTTAGTTCCGCAGATGCAAAGTTGGGATCCCGGTATTCTCTAAGCCCCCTATTAACATGCCAATGCCATATAGGCCATGAGATTGCGTCTCGGAATCCAATGTATTCAGGCAAGTACTTGGAAGAATCAAATCGTTTGCATGTTAGAATCACAGATATCGCATCGGGGGATCCAGGAATAGTACTAATCTGTATGGCCTGTTGTGCAACAGCATGAATACCTCGATGCAAGAGATAGCTTCCGCCTCTCTTATCTTTTTTCGCAGGAGCCAACACTTGAACAGGGATAAATGGCATTCGGTAGAACTGAGATATTACTCTTCGTAACTCATTGTTAATCTGTTCTGTTCCAACAAATTCAAATGCGAACGTGATTGTTTCGGTGTGTTCTCCTATATTATTTGCTACTGAAGTATCACCATGAATAACGTTAGTTGTTCCAATAGCTGTATTGGATTCTTTAGCAATCATAGTTGGCAGAATAGAAAGTGGTATGCCACCAAGCAAAAACTCTTTGCCTTGAAATGAAACTGCTGATCCGGCTTGTGGTAACGAATGATCTTCTATGAATTTTGCGTCATTGCCAGATATCTCGCTATTCTGTGGGAAACGAGGTGGCATATCGGTGTATCGATGTGCATCTTTAGTAGGTGATTGAGCAATTTGAATAGGTGTTCCCCAATCTTGTACGCCCATAAGATGCTGGTACTCAGTCGCCGCTCCACCAAATCCTAAACCTCCCATGCCCATACCCATCATACTTGGATCTGTACTTACGATTGAATCTGCCGATGCATCAGGAGGGGGCGCGGTGCCTGGACTAAAATGTGGCACTGAACTAATAACGTCAAAATCGTTTTCAATTGTATATACTACAGACTCCATCCCAGACGCCCGACTTTTGTCCCATCCTGTCGGTAGAAATGGTGCGCGTTTGTCTCCTGGAATCTCTAGAACAATATGCTCTTTGATACTATCCAATGGGAGAAACCGTAAAAATATTCTTTCTAATTGGTTTGATTTTATTTCTGTTTTCAACTTTATAGGATCTATATCCCTCACTATAAAATCATAATATAGCCTATTATTAAGTCTTATTCGTTTCTCGAAGAAGGCATCTTGTATTACCAATGAGCTGGTTGGAGCGGGACTTAAAACAGCAGGAGGTAACCACTGGATAAGTATTTTCATATTTTCCGGTGTAAAATGCTGTTTTTCTTCAGGTGTGTTTTGACGATCCACTCCGGCTTGCATAATATCATGATATTTGCTCGCATCAATTCTGATACGAAGATAGGTTTCGCTACCCACAGGACTTGCCTCCAATGAAACGCCCTTGCAGTCCCTGCTTTACACACTTGTCTATTTTGTTCATTTCTTTGAGACTGCGATCATACTGACTTGTGCCTATCATTTTCACTTTTGGTTTTGGAACACTATATGGTATGGGACTTGGCAGTTGTTGTAAATTACTTTTCCCCATAGTTAATCCGCGAAAGCGGTTACTATGTGACATAGCTTTGTACGGTAGTCTCGGTAGCATTTTAACCCACCAATGCCGATAGGGCTAGTTTGTGGCCCATAATGGGCACTTCGCTTTGACGCGTTCTGTTCTTGCTGAGACCCTTAGCAAGGTAGTCTTCTCTATATAGTATATCATGTAAGTCGTCAAACATGTCAGGCTTTTCTAATGGTCCTTGTACACTTCCTTTGATGAGCACTTCCATTTTGTGACCAGGACGATCACTAAGTGTTGCGTTACCTACAACATAGTTAAGCATATTATTTGTCTGTCTATCGTTGCTTTGTGTTACCGTATATGGAGTATCATATTCTCGGTCGCGTGCATTGGGGAATAAGATACGACCTCCAATATATGCCGCTGAAATACCAAGTCCTATTCTCCACCCTTTAGATGTTATGGCGTCGGTAATGCTTTTTGCCTGTCTAGCTAATGCATTTTCAAATCCACCACCGCCGCCACCGCCACTTAGCATTGCGAGTATCTTCTGTATTTCTGCTATATCTTGTTCAGTCAAATTTGGTAGCGTTTTGTTATACATGGAACTTCTTGATAAGGTTACCGGACTGTCTTGTAATCCTTTAACGTCACCCAAAAATTGTCTAAACTCTTCGTCATACATGCCAATATTCTCTGGTAATGTATCGCTTACCAAGGATAACGTACTCATAATCCGCTCTTTATTGTAACTTTCTGTCGAGCCTTGAAAGATCCGATATAGATTTTCGTACATATCTTCTTTACTTTGGGACAATGCAACAACAACATCACCAAGGGTTTGATACCCTTTTTCTTGTGCTGCGGATATATTCCTAACAACTCTTCTTTTCATTGTCTCGGCTGCTTCGCCTCTAGCGTGTATGTGCACATCTAGTTTATCTTCAGCTCCACCCAATCGGATGCTATAGAGTTCCTGTAGTGCAGCACTTACTTTTGTTCTCCTTAGCAATTGCTGTCTTTGTTCGCTACTCATTTCTCCGCTTGTAAATGCTCCGATATCTCCAAATCGTACATCTGAAACAAGCCCACCAATATTGTGCATATATTCTCTCATAAATCCCAAATACTCTTCTGTGAGATCTTCCATACCTTGGAATGATTCTGGACCAACCACGCTGAACTTGCTTGTAATTCTATCAATTAACTGCTGTGCCTTTTCTCTCCCCTCTTCGATTTCAATGAGATTCATGTGTTGTTGAAGGTTACTTATCATTAACTGAGCAGCACTTTTTTCAGCTACCATTTCTGTTGCTCTTTGTATCTCTCCTGTATATGCAATGTCTACATTGAATCTTTTAACAAGTTGTCTCCATGCATGTTTTGGATTTTCTACTGATATGCTTTGTATGATTCTTTTGCCGATATCTGTTAATGTATATCTGATTCTTTCACGTCCTGGTCTCATACTAATAAGACCGGCTTCAGTAGCTCCAACATGTAATGCACTTGAGAATCCTCGCATGTATTTAACAAATAGAGAGTTCATAAGTTTCTGATCATTTTTGCTTGCCATATCCTGCAGAAGCTTAACTCTGGTGCTATCATCTAGTGTCTCATAAAATAGTCTAGATAGTTTTTCTACTGCGACGTTTTCGTCTTCTATGAGTCCAGCTACCATCTCAGTGGTTACCCTCATAGAACCTGGAATGTGTCTCCCCGTGATAACACCAGAAATGATTTCGTGATGCTCTCTTGTTGTAATGTTTTCTCCCGTAAGAGCACTAATTATCTCTTCGCGTTTTGGAAGAGATAACGGTCTATCTGCATAACTGATTTCTGCCTTTGCTTTTTCTAACGACGCAATTAGCTTTTGACTTTTTGCTATTATTTTATTCAGTTTTTCGCTCTCGGCTGTGAGTCTTCTAATAGCATCATCACTTTCATCTACTATACCACTATCTAACCTTTGCTGAATTTTACCCAATTCTTCTTGTGCCTGTTCCATTTCTAATGTGAAACGCTCTATGTTTGCCTCTATTCCCATTGCTCTACCCTTTCTGGCCACCATTTCCATGCGTTCAAACTCTGCATCTTTGAGTTCAACTTTAGTTGCTTCAACCTTAGCACGAGCCTCGTGGACTTTTAATTTAAGTTCTTCTAGGCTTGTAGAAGTTCTTGAGGTTCCCGGTATACTTTGTACTGCTTGATAATCTGTCTCTGCTTTAGATAGTTCGCTCAATTCTGTACCAAGTCTCTCTTGGATCTTCTTAATAAGTTCTTTTTGTTTATCTTCTTGATCGTTTGCTATGTGCCTTTGCAGGTTTTCTAAGATGGGCGAGTCTCTACCAATGAGTTCTTGATATCTTTTGATCTCATTACCAAGATTATTTGCACGTACTCGAAGAAGAGCGATAGATTCTTCTGGACTTCTGCGACTTGCTTGTATGCGAGTTATATTATCTTCAATGCGTTGAATCCTAAGCGTAGCGTTATCTATTCTAGTTGACAATTTTTCCTGTAAACTATTGATTCGATCTTCTTTATGTGTTCCATATAACTCTGATCTGAGTCTAGTTTTTAGAAGTTCGATTTCCTGTCCCAAACTTTCATCTTGGAAATCTAGTGATGACGCGTTTTCGATGAACCTTAATTGGAAGAATGGGTCTATATCATTAGCTTCTAATAAGCGTCTTAACCTTTCCGATATCAGATATGATTGTGCTTCACCTACCGTTTCCGCGTTTATGAACTCGGCTTGTTTGCTATAGTTAGCAAGCTGCATCATTTCTGAATATGTACCAGAACCTAGGATCGCATATCTACTAGATGTTGGTTCGATGCCTTCTGTAATGGGAGTAAACGACCCAAGTAACGCATAACGATCTTCGCCTATATCTGTGATAAGCATGCTAGCTGGAACTCGAACGGTTGCGTTATTGATGCCTATGTTTACATTCGTAATGCCAAGTGACTCTGCTCCATACATGGATCGATAAAACACCTTCACATCAAAAACTCCTTCTTTTCCTGCCAATTCTCGTGCTTCTAATAACACATTGATCTGGGGCTGAGTAAGTCCCAGATCCGTTAGGCCCTGTCTGCTAATCGTTTTTTCGGCCAAGTATCTATGGAATCGAGCGTCTGCTATTGGATTGTGTAGTACCATACGTAATCTATCTTCTATTGTCTGTGTTCCGTCTATCGTGATATTAAGACTACCTTCTAACTCTGCTAGAATAACTTCAATTTCCTGACGTAGCCTTTCTTTTTTAATTAAGCTCATAAGAATAGCTTCTTGGCTATTGAATGTTCTTCCACCAATAGCAAGAAGTTTATCGGTTTCTAGGAACCGAATATCTCTTAACTCATTGTGAAGTGATCTTAGTCGAGGTAGGTTAAGCCCATATTCCGCATTGCCCTGTGTATACTGCTGTCCTTCTGAATAGAGGTTTTCGATATATATTGAAAGACCATCAAGATCATATCCGCCAATGTTACTACCAACAACTATACGTTGTTTAAGTTCTTTTACAAGTCTATCCACTGTTGCAACAGAAGACATCCATCTATCTAATGCCTTTTCTGCTGATGACGCTCTAGGATCAATACTAAGTGCTTCATCGCTAATAGTTTCTGCAATATGCAGCGCTTTGGATATTAGAACATTCAATACAGCAACTCTTTGGTTTGTTTTAAGGCGAGATTTAAATGTGCTCCATTGTGGGACGATTTCGTCTACTCGCCTAATGCCTTGTTGTTCTAGGTTAATACTAGACACTGTTGCTTTTAGCGCGTCATCAGCCTCTTCATAGTACATTCCTAGTGCAGAGCCCATGGTTATTTTCTTGGCTTCTCCTAATTGCCTCACAAACGTTTTCCCTTGAGTTTCGTCTCTTGTTTCGATATACTTTTCTATTTGTGCATATGTAACCTCAAGCGCACCTAATATATCTAGATCACCTGCTTCTTTGGTTGTCTTGCTTATAATGCTTTGTAATCCGGCCTCTACTCTAGATGCGCTAATGGGGAATAGATAGTTTTGCGATACTTCTGTGCCGGAAACGCTTACAATTAGTGGTTCAAAGATCTCAACCAAAGCAGCTCCTTTTTGATATCTATTTTGAGTCCTCTGGTGCAGGGTAAGTTTTATTCCTTCTATATCTAGGCCGGTGAGAGCTTGTTGTGATCCAAACGATCTGGACCAATTACTAAGACCTATATCTAGATATGAGTTTACCATGACATTGTTTATTCTGCTCATTTCAAGCATGGCGTCTTGCGTTTCGTCCGCTACTCTTGCGCGAATGGCTCTGTAATCTTCAATGTCTAGTCCATAGATTCTCTCATAATTATTCACTTGGAATCTTGGATCTGGCGTATCCGTTCTTGCTGGACTTTCAATACTCAATTGCATAGCTTGTATACGGTCACGTAGTGAGTACCATGCGTCAACAGATCCTCCTCGTGTACTTTGGCCCAAATAAGATCTTTTTAGTTCTTCAAGAGCCTCTGGTAATCTATCAAGCTCTGCAATCGCTTCTTCTATTGATCTTCTTTGACCCCCCACGCCAATAGACAACATCTCTGCTAATTGTCTATTGTCAAGCGTGGAAAGAGCTTTTATTGCTTTTGTAATCCTCACAAGTTCTTCAAATTCTCTGAGTTTATCTGAAAGGTTCTGATTGAGTAGTCTCATCTCTCGTCTCACTTGCGTTCGCAACTTTTTATCAGGATTTACATTTGGACCCAAATTGATAAACCAATTCTCTTCTGTTTTATTTGCCATCCATGCCCTAACGGCTAGGTTCGAAACATATGTATTTGCTGGCATGCTATCAAAATATTGTTTGGCAACAATTATTTTACTCGCATTTAGTATTCTGCGTTCAAAACTAGCATTGTTATAGCTTCTAATAAGCTGATCCAATTCAGACACTACACTATGGTATAGTTTCCTAATTTTACCAGTGTTAAAGTGTTCCTTTGAAGACTTGCTTCTTTGACTAAGT
>JAGVVH010000339.1 GCA_019135895.1 Bacteroidota bacterium
GAAACATAGAAATTTATTGCTTCTTCGGCTTTATTTTCAAACCACAGATATGGGATTATTTTTGGCATCCTAGCTCTTCTTGTTAAAAACTACTATTTATGGCAGCAGAAAATTCAAAACACCCTTTTCAATCATATCCAAATTAAAAATATAATCATTGTGATCATAAGTTTCCCTAAGTGAAGATATGGATTTCTTCCACCCAGTGCCATCCGTTATCCAAATGAATTTACATTTTTCTTTTAGAAGATCATAAAGGGCACGATATTCACCAGCTGTTGATTTTATCTTTGTTCCTTGCGCTCCATAGAAGTTTGTTTCGAAAATCATAACATTCTTACCATCATATATAGCAAAATCATACCGTCTATTGTTTTTGTCAACAGGTATGACAATATTCCAATTTTCACTCACAACATCTGCATTTGCTTGCCTTAAATATTTTAAATTATTTCTTTCACAAAAATCTTTAATAAAATACTCAACGATTTTTTCCATATGAGAACCACATCTATTCTTTCTTCCATTACTATCCAGTCCAACTTCAACACCAACAACATAATCGACTAAATTCTTAATTTTTTGAGATGACAGTAAATCTTTTAGGCCGGTTTTATCTATAAATAAAAGATATTTATTAATATCTTCTTCAATGAGTTCAATTTTATTAAAATCGTAATCCTCATAAACAAATCTTTTATTTTGGTAATCAACCAGAATGTTTAATTCAGAACCTTTACTACCATTTCGCACTGCAAGGATTGCTGGGATAATTCTTATGACTTCTGGATGTTGTTTAATTAAAAAATTAAATTCTT
Organism: Bacteroidota bacterium; assembly: GCA_019135895.1. GTDB lineage: Bacteria > Bacteroidota > Bacteroidia > Bacteroidales > WCHB1-69 > JAGVVH01. Next base: position 819 of record JAGVVH010000339.1, read on the forward strand.
GATCAAAATATTTCTTTCCAATGAGATAATTTAATACATTCAGACCCAATTCTATTTTTTTTGTATTTTCAAATACTTTCTCCCAATTAACAAAATAGGACCAAGTTAAGATACTTTTTTTGAGGTTATCTACAAGATATTTAAATATTTCTTCTTCATCGTTACATCCCAAAACTTTTTTATAGAAATTAATATTCTTCATTATAATTTTTCTCCCAATGATTTTTTTAACTCCATCAATCTTTTGATAGATAGTTCAAGATACTGCTTTTCAATATCAATCCCAATAAACTTCCTGCCATAAACGTAAGCGGCCAAACCGGTCGTAGAGCTTCCTGTAAAAGGATCTATTATTAAATCTCCCTTATTGGTGCTTGCTAAAACTATTCTTCTCAATAACTCAAATGGTTTTTGGGTGGGGTGCTTTCCAAAAGTCTTCTCAGAGGGTTTTGGGGTATTGATTGACCACACAGACCTCATCTGCAGGCCCTCCTTTTTTAATTGATCTTCTTTCCAATTACCATTTTTCATCTGTTCATAATTAAAAGTATGTTTTGCTGACTTTTCTTTTCTGGCCCATAATAAAGTTTCATGGCTTGCTGTAAAAAAGCGGCAACTCAAGTTTGGTGAAGCATTAGGCTTAAACCACGCAATATCATTCAAAAAATGGAATTTATTTACTTCTAAAGCAAAACCACATTGATAAATTGAATGATAAGTCCCGCTTATCCATATTGTTCCATTCGGTTTTAAGATTCTTCTGCAAGCCTTAATCCAGTTAACATGAAATCCAAAATTCTTTTTTGTTCCATTGCTCAAGTCCCAATCACCCTTTTTTACACTAACCATCTTACCATTCTGACATGTAAAAGTACCACTTGACAAAAAATATGGAGGATCAGCAAAAATCATATCAACAGAATTTTCAGGAAATTCCTCCAAAATATCCAAGCAATCGGCATGATATAATGTGAAATTAGGAGCATTAAAATATGGTTTTTCCATAAACTATTACCTACCAATCTTAAAATCATTTCATATTATACCAATTCACAAGTAAAAGATAAGCTTTTTGTTAACACAATGCTAGCAAGCCTACATTATGATTCCGCCCAGCCTCACCACGGTGGCACCACCACAGTTTTTTGTGCAAAGCTTGTTGTTTGACCGGTGCATGTCCAGGCGTGCGCGCCCGAGGGTGCGGTGCCAGCGCCCGACCGGCACGCAGTCTGCATAGGGGATTTTTACATACTGCGCGAGGCACCACAGGGCGTTTTCGTCAATAATGTCGTTGCTCACCTCGCCGGTTTCCTCAAGGCGGGAGATGAACCTCACGATAAAATCTTCAAGCGTGTTTCCAGTTTCGCCTTGATAGGCCCGGCCCTGTAGGATGCTTCTGTATTCATTCGGTGAAAATCCTGTCTCAAGCTGTTTTCTTCCGGCCATAACCTCGCCCTGGCCCTGGCCGGGCATTATGGGCAGACTCTCAGAGAGCCCAACGGACCAGCCAGGAACAGCACAAATCCGCCTGTTGGCAACGACCTCCAGTTTGGTCTGTCCGCGGTGGCTGACCGAATACTCCTCCGGAAAATAGACAAGCCCGTCAGTGTCCAGAACTTTCTTAAGGGTCTCCCAAATCCAGACGTGTTTTTCCTTGTTGACACGGACTGGTACGAGAGGATCAGAGGGATTTCTTCTGGTCCGGAAAATATTTCCCTCTGCCAGGTGCCTGAGGATTGCCGCTTTCATCAGGTCGGTAAGAAAAAGCACCGGGGCCGCCATCGGGACAAGCTCCAGCCTGTCAAAACCCTGTGAGAATTTCTTTTCCACCAGCTCCCTGTTGCCGGAGAAAAACCCCAGGACCTGCCCAAGTGCCGGGACAGGATACTCTTTCCCGTCAATGCCTGTCACACCAATGCTTCCCGATTTTGGGAGAGGCCCAAGAATGCAGGCTTTTGTCAAGGTTTCAATGCAGCGGGCATACTCCTTTTCAACAGGAAATGCGGATGGCGTCTTGCTGGCAGAAGAAGCTGTGGTACTTCTTTTTTGTGTCTTGGGCTCAGACTGTTTCTTGCTTTCAGCCTCCTGTCTGTCCTCTTCTACCCTGAACTCCACAATTTTCTTCACGATGTCAAATGGTATTGGCCTGTCAAAAGGGAACTGGATTGCTCCCTTTGATTGCTTGTAAGGCAAGAGCTCTTTTTTGAAAACAACAATTGGCGAGGATGTCGGATAGAAACCGATATGGTTTTTGTGGGCCGCAAAATAGACCAGGACCCTGTTCAGCTTGAACGCAGGCATCTGGTAACTTATCACTTCTTTAGCTTCCGGTGCCGCACTTTTTATCACTTCCCGCATTTTCTCAAGCAGAAGACGGGTCTCCTCTGGAAAACTGGAGATGTATCCATCAATGCTTTTTGGCTTCTCGCTGTTTTGCATATTTTTGTCTCACCCCAATTATTAGCCCTTTCGGGCACGGGGCGCAACACCTCCAGAACAAGACATTTGTTGATTTTTCCTTTTTTGTGGCAACAAAAACAAATGGTCTTGGGGGAGAGGCTTTTTCAAAGACAACGGAAAAAACAACAGGTTTTATATAATTTTGCTTCAATCAGAAATGGATGCCGGAAAAAAAGGCTCAGCCCAGATCAATTTTGAACCTGCACCTGTCATCACCCTTCAGGACTGATTCGAGAACCTCGCATTTGAC
>JAGVVH010000528.1 GCA_019135895.1 Bacteroidota bacterium
ATTCATTTTGAATTTGGAAAAGCCTGTTTTATGCAAGAAATTATATAAATGAACGTTTGATGGTTGATAGGAATATTTTTGTCGCCCGGCTATCATTACCGGTTCTCCTTTTCGGTTGTATTGTGGCTCTTCCGTCCAAAATTCATATTGCAATGCATTATCCACTAACTTTCTGAAATGAGTTAATGAATAGTTATTAAAAAAATCACGAACATCTTTACAAGGGTTGCCGCGCCAATCATTTTTTAAAAGTAATTCCTGTGGCAATTGTATTGTTTTTATATCCATATAAAACATGGCCAGTTTGTGTGCTTCTGTTTGTCCGGTAGTATCGAGGTCTGGCAGGTTGTATATGTTTTTACATTTGGTTTTTAGATAGCGGTAAGTTTCAAAGTCAAGTTTTTCGCTTTCGGAATTGAGCCAGATAACCGGATATTCCGGGCCCATGCAAACGGCTACATTTAGTGCATCGCTGCCACCGGTGCAAAGTATTACACCGGGTATTTTTTTTGTTTTCCTTGCTTCTGTTTTTTCGTTCTCATCGGCATTTTCATAATCAGATTCATCCTGTGTGTTTAATTCCGTAAATGCTTTTTCTATGTATTTAATGCCGTGAATAAAATGCTTTGTTTTTTCACCGGCATACATAAAGCGTTTGGATTTTTGGTTGTGTTTAGGCTGGTATATTTTCTGGAATTTACCTTCGTCAATAATAAAAATCGGGTGTAAGTCTGTAGCACCGTATATGTGAGCTGTTCGGTTTTCAATATAAACATACTCCAGCACTGCATGGTAATGATAGCGTTTTAGCACCTCCAGTAGTGCCGGGTATGTAATGTTTTCTGCTTCGGGATTGTTTGCTGATGGTTTGGTTATTACTTTGGCATGTTGCATTATTTTCTCAGAAAAAATGCTGCTTAATTCAGCAAAAGAAAAACCATCTTTTAAGGTAAAATAAAACTTACCCGGCTGCTCATCCTCTGTTGCCGGTCGGCTGCTGTATGTGTATTCCGGTTTTCGTTCAGGTTTTTTACCATCGTCTGCTGCAATGCCAAAACGTTGTGCAATTATTTCTAATGCCTCCTGAAAGTTGCAATTGTTTTCAAGCATTACACATTGTATTGCATTTCTCGGTTTGCCATCGCCACCAAAATCAGTTACCCAATAAATGCCATCATAAAGGCTTAGTTTGGCACTGGCTGTTTTTTCGTTGCCTCGTGCCTTAAATTTTTTATTTAGATTGTTGCCGTCTGCATCTTCATATAGCCATTGTATGATTTGTAAACCATCATTTGTCTGATCAAATATTTTTTTAGTATCGTAAAACGCCACAGTTAGTTTTTTTTATTTTCTTTTTAACCAAATCCAATAAAATATTTGATTGTCATAATCAATATTTTTATTCTTATAAATAGTTCTTATCAGTCCTTTAAATTTTCTGATATCTAAGCCTGTATCAGTTAGGGCCACACAAAGCGGTATATCATCAAATTTCATTTCATATATTTGAATAATTTCGGCAATGCCCAGAAAAATTTCTTCTTTGCCTTTTATCAAGATTTCGTTTACGTGAACGCCTTTTTTAAAAAATTCGTTTTCCAGCCTAAATGTGGAATGTACCGGGCATTGGAGTTTGTTGTTCCAATCGGTACTATATTTTAGCTGCATCATGCAAACACTATTTTATTGATCAGGTGATTGCATAGTGTACCGTTCTGGATGCCTTTTTGTATTGATGCATCGTGCATGTCAAATCCTTCAATTCTAAATTCATAGGCTTCGTGCCTACCGTTGTCAAGTTCTACCAAGGCAATGCAGATTGTAAAACCATTACGGTAGTAGGCCCTTAGCTCTTTTATTTTGTAAGGCCGGTTTTTTAAAGTTTGTTTTGTTTCAATTAGCGGATCAATGGCCAATTGTTGTTTTTTTAGTTGTAACATAAGCATGAGGATATTTTTTTAATTGTTTGAGTTTGTATTCCATTTCTTTGAGCGTATTCAGTAGTATTTTTTCTGCCGTAATATCTTTTTCAGCTATTATTTTTTCTGTTATGTTGTGCGTTAATGAATCCAATAGTTGCGGTATGTTGTTAATCATCATATCGGCAATTATTTCAAATTCGTTAACCGTAAGATTAAGCACTATTTCAGCATTACCGTTTTCATTTGTTGCAGTGTCTGTTCTCATTTGTTTATGGTTAATTTGGGTTTTTCATAATTCAATTCTTTTCCTGCAATGGCATTAATTTTCTCCTGTGCCAGAGGTGGCACCGGGGTAATATATTTTAGCCAGGAATAAAGTATAAAGCAAAACCCTTTATCATCTTTCGGCAGATGGCAATCTGCAATTATTCGCTCTTTTAGGGCTTTAATCTCCATTGCCGGTGTGTTGTAAAACCACTGATTAAATGAAATTTTGATATTGTTTAGCTCACCGTTTGACATTATTAATAAAGATTTCTTTAATTTTATGGTGCAATGTTAGCGCATTTATTTTATAACCGACTAATTTAATTTAGGTTATTTATTAACACATTTTTAAACATTTTATTTATTTTACATTTATTCCCTATGAATACCCCCATAAAATACAAAAAAAAGGCCCTGCACTGCAGAGCCTTTAAATTAAACCCGATGAAAAACTACTTAATCAAACTAACCCTATTTTTTACGTTTTTTTACAGCACGTTTTTTCTTTGCCGCGCTTTTCTTTTTCTTTTTGATGGTTACGCTGGCAAATATGCCATGACCTAATGAGTAGGTTTTTTTGCCACCTCTGCGGCCTAATGTGCTTGCACAGCTACTTATTGTGCTCTTTTTGCGCTTGCCGGCTGCTTTTTTCTTTTTTTTTGTTGCCATTGTTATTGGTTTTATTTTAATGCTTGTTAATTTATTGTAAAATTTTGTTGCTGCAATGCTGTTTTGATATTTAAGTTCTTTTGCCAGCTTTTGTGCCTTGATTTTGGATATCGGTATGCTGATTGTTGCCCTATAACCCTTGCGCGTATCATAGGCTTCTACAACATATTTTTTCATCATACTTTTATTCTGTTATTTACCACCATCAGGTTTCCCGTTGGTTGCGGCACTTTTACCTGCTGCAAGGTTATACCCTTGCCATCAACCATCTGAACGCTTAGATTATCGCCAAACTGCACCGGCACCAACTGATAACCGCCCCACAATGTTATGCTGCTGTAGTTATCATCTGCAAAATCAAATGTGTGGCTGCCAAATAGCAAGCCTGTTTTGTACATTACTTTGTATCGGCTGTTGCCTATTGGCACTATCTTTAAAAATTCCCAACGGTATAATAAGTATATCAATAATGCTATTCCTGCATAAATGATATATTGTTTTGTTGTGAGTTTCATTTTTTTACTTTTTTTCGGTATGGATTTTCAATTAATATTTGCCAGAATGTTTGATCAGTGTCTTTTAAAATATCTATTTCGTTATTGATTAGATTATGTACTTTATCGTTTTCAGATTCCATTGATTTTATCATTGCTTCCAGCCTTATAATGCTGTTGTTGCTCTGAATTTGTGAGTTGTGAACTTCAATTAATTTTCTTTCAATTAAGTCTGTTTGCTTAACGCTTGCGTTATAAAGTTGTATGGCCAGCCACGATGCAATGCTTATGAGTACGGCAGCAAGGCCGGCCAATATCCAAACTTTTATACGGTGTTCCACGCATCAATTTACTGTTGAATTTTACCGCCTGTAACATCGTTATCTTTACTAAACAAGCCCATTCCGGTTAATCCTGTACCTGTACAGATGTCTGTTATTTCTTGGCCTATTTCAATGCCAAATAATCTTAGGATGATTGGCAATGCGGCAATAATTCCGCTTAATGTTGTTTTCCAGTTTTTAAACATGATATATTGATTTTATTGATTTATTATTGAAATGATGGTAGGCCTTTCCAGAACCATTTATTTAATCCGCAACCTGCACTGGTACATTCACTAACTGCCGTACCGGTAAATAATGCCGGAATGCCTGCTTTGTCTATTAAAATAGATGCATTGTTTTCTAAAATATAATTTACTCCTCCTGCATTGTTTATTGCCTTGCCGCTTCCGTTTGCAACCCATCCTACAACTTTTTCAAGATGCACAAACACATCTCCTGACTGACTACCTGCATCTAATAACAATGCCGGATATTGGCCAAACACTGTGTTGATGGTGGCTATGCCTTCTCTCATTCTCAATTTTATAAATGCATTGGTTGCGCCTGATGCACATTCAAAATGAGTACCTGTAACAGTAAAATCTTTTACTACGGTTGCATTTTTACCATCAAAATCAATTCCGTTAATAATGCCATCGCCTTCAATGATGCAACTATTTATCTGCACACCACTGGCCGCATAAACACCAAAGCCTACTGCTGCGGTGTCTGATGTGTGTATCTGACAGCCATAAAATTTGGTATGGTTGCTTTGGCTGTTGCTTGTGCTTGCGCCCGGCCAGTTGCCATAATCGGCAATAAATCCGCTATCGCAAGCCAAGGCATAACAATTTTGAACCATAGTGTTTAGCCCAAACTTTAGCCATATACCTTTTGCCAATCCTGTTAGGTGGCATCCTTCAAACCATTGGCCATAACCGGGCCCCACATCAAAACCGCACTGTGAAGGTCCGCCAGATATGTTTACATTTCTGAAAACATATTTAGCTTCTACCATCGTGTTTGCTTCTGTATTATCGGTAGGTGTGGGCCTGTAAAAAACAGAAAACCTATTGCTGTTTGTAGTGCTTATTAAACAATTGTTGCCATAAACCACTATATTTAATGCTGTTTTTGCAATGGTAATAGGTTTGTTTACATAATAATTTCCGTAACACCAAACCGGTAAACCTGTTGCTGATGCTATGTTTATTGCTTTTTGCCATGCTGCCCAATCTATCATATCTGTAGTGGTGGCACCTATGCCGGGATAAATAGAATCAATATAAGTTTGGTTTTTTCCTGCTGCTGCAAATGTTGTGGCTGCATGTACAGCTCCGCAGCTATCAGGACTAATGTATAGGCCATTGCCGCTAATATTGTAGTTGTAGGTGTTGCCGCCACCACCACCGCCAGTGCTGCCTAATGTACCTATTTTATTCCAGTTTTGGGTAAATGTTCCTGTTTTTTGACACGTATAAAACGATGAATCAAATAAGTTAATCAAAATATCGCCTTCTACAAACTTGCTGCCAAACGTTGGGGCATTGCTCATAGATTGTGTTGCCGTAAAATAGCGCGAACGTGCTTTTACTTTTTGGGTTTGCGCCAGTGCATCTGTTGCAAATGCAAGCGTTAAAATTATGAGTAAATATTTTTTTTGTTTCATATTATAAACCGGGTATAAAATTTATTAATTGAACATTGGGTAAGCCTGCAATGTTGGTTAGTGTTGCCGGGTTTGCAAAATCATCAAAAACATTTTGATCGGCATTGCCGGATATGCCATAATAATCTCTTGCTATGTTTGAGGATATTACATACGTAGGGTCTAAAGTATAATTACCACCGGCTGCATAAAAATTACAGTTTTCTATATACACCAACAATTCGGGGCCGGCTGCATTGTTTAAATAAATAAGGCCGTTTACAATATTGCTGTTAATAAAATTAAAATCGCAATTTTTTAAATACAACACAGTTTTGTTGCCGCCAACAGATAGTTTACGTAACCTGATCATTTCCTTATCTTCATTAACCACAAACTCCTGTTTGAAGGTGCAGTTTTTAAAACCAAAAATTCCACCCTGATGGTCTATCATGGGGCTGTTGCTGTAATAATAAATATCCGGGCATTTTATAACAAATTTAGATATGTTACTAACCTCGTTGTTTGCTGCAAACGTAAACATGCCGGTTGATGTATTTGTGGGGTCTAAATAAAATATTCGGTTTGCATTTAGGCTAAATTTCCAATCGGTATTGGTATATATGTTTAGAAGAAATAATCCATTAAAGGTATTGCAACTAATGTTACATTTATCGTTTGCTGATGGGCTTGTAATGTTTGCATTGCCTATTATTTTATTGGCATTAATATTTATTTGAGTGCCGGAGCCATTAAAATAAAATGCAGCTTTTAGTGTATTGTAAACCGTAATATTAAAAGTACATGCAATGGTTTTTAGTTGCTCGTAGGTATTTAGGTTTTGGCAAATAATATTACATTCAGTTAAATCAGTTTGTTTAACATCAAAAGATACTTCTCCTTGTGAACGAATATTAAGTTTTTTTAATCCTGCTATATTTGATTCAAAACCCAATTCCGATAAATTATTACAAAAATGAACAATATTTAAAGTGTCATTGCCTGATGGTAATGATGTAACATTTATGTAATGATCACTACCATATAAATAAATTACATTGTCAGGTGAAACCATTGCATTAATAGCATCATCAATATTATCAAAATGATTGGTTAGATTTTCATAGGCTCCTGCTGCCGATCCTCTGGTACTAACAAACAGTGCATTTCCTACAAACACATCATTTGCCGGTGGTGGTGGGCCACTGCCATTGCCTCCGGGCACAAATCCACTGCCGCCATCAAATCCCATTACTTAAATATTGTTATTAAAAAATTGGTTCCTGTTGCATTGTATGGTGTGTTTGGGTATGGCCTGCCGGTAAAAGGAAAGTTTTTTGCAACACCTGCCGGTAGGTTTTGTCCATTAAACGTGCCTGCTGCCGCGCCTATGTTAATTACATAAACACCAATAAAGCCTTCGTTAATTACACCGGCTGCATTTACTTCAAGTTCCTGAACGATTTGCCAAGTAGGTACGGGCATATCTTTTTATTTTTTTACGTAGTAAATCAATAACCAAAACAGCATTAGCATAACTGCCAATATTCCCAATTTAATATAGGTTTCGTCTGTTATTTCTATCCTTACTGTTGTATTCATAATATTGAGTTTTTTAAAAGTTTTATTATAAGATAAACGGCTGTGGCAATCGAAACAATTGCGCCCATAATGTTAACGGTGCGCAGTATGTAGTATTTTTTTCTTCTGTTGTACACATCACACTAAATTTATTTGATTTCCTTGTGCATTTTCTAACGATCCAAACTGTTGTAATGCTAAATTTTTGAGTTGCGTAATGTTGTAAAACTTCATCATGTCAAAATGAACACGATCGGGGTATCCGTTAAACCTGCCGCCCCAACGCAATCCCATACGGTCGGCAATATCAATAATGCCACTGCTTAGCCAGGCATTTTCTGTGCTTGCTTTTCGCAGCCATGTAGTACCTTTTTGTGCATTAATATCTAATGCCAATCCGTAGTTATGCGGACTGCCGCCCGGTGGTGCATTTTTATTGTTTTCGGCATAAAGCTGTGCCTGCTTCTGGAAGGAGCGGTAGCCGCTTGTAACAATAATTGTATAACCTGTTTTTTGCTGCACTTCGTTAATAAACTGTCTGAACTTGTCGCGCACTGCCGGATGTAGGTCGCTCAAATAGGATTCTTGCTGTATGCTCAACACAGATTGTATTCCTGATGTTATGGCCTTTTTTACGTTCACTCTGTTAATGTATATTAGAATGATTATGGCAACAATTACCAGTGCAATAATTATGTTTCGCTTTGTCCATTTCATTTTTGCATTGGCAATTTCAAACTGTCTATTTCACTTGTGGCAATACTTTTTTTACCTGTAATGGCATGTAGTGCATTTTGGGTTTCCTGGTCAAACATTCCACTAACATTTATTGTGTCGGTAATCCAGTGATAACTTTTTGAGGTATCACCATCCATCAAAGGAAAGTTGCTGTGCATACTTTCTTTTATCAGGTCGTTTATTTTTCGCTGAAGGTGTTTTACGTTTTCACCGGTGCTGTTTGAATCAAGCATTTCGGTTTGTGCGTTTGTTTCGGGATCATTAGTGCCAAGGTATAGTTTACGGTACATTAAACCGCAAAATACCAATACGCCAAGCATAAATAATATTAAAACAATTCCTTTTTTCATCCTTTAGCAAATTTGTTGTAGGCCCACATAGAAGCAATAATTAATGCAATGAGCAAAGCCACCGGCAATGCCCATTTAAGTAGTTGCGTGGTGTTGCTTACGCCTTGTGTAACATTTCCGGCTGCATTTACTAAATTGCCTGCTGCTGTTACGGCATTGCTTAGGATATTTCCTACATCAATGCCATAAGCCGCAAAATAATCTGTAAATGACTTATCGTACTTGCACCAGTTGTAGTTGTGATCGGTAGATAATATTCCGCTTATGCTACTCCATGCGCTAACAAATTTCTGGTTAGCCACATCGGAGCCATAGGCCTGCACATTGAGTTTGTGCCATTGCACATACTCTGCACAGCTCCAATAATCACCCCATCCCCAACCATCAGGCACAGGCACGCTATCTGCCGTAATTACAAAGGCCATTTTTTAAACGCCTTTAGAGAACCAGCCTTTTTTCTGTCCTACAAATCCGATTGCAAAACCTGCTGCAAGCATGGCTAATGCGATGTAAATTGATACTTTCATTTTTATATGTGTTTTTTGTTTGTTGTTGAATTAATAGGAAGTTACTCTGATGTAACGTGCCGCGCTGTTGCTACCTGTTGATGCAGGTGCTGTTGGCGTTGATGCTGTTGCTGATGGTTGTGTTCGTGGCGGTGTGTTGCTTGTTTGTTTGTTTCTTTTATAGAAATAAACTGCAACAATGATTAACAGTGCCACCACCGTAAACATCATTAAAACTTTTGTGCTCTTATTCATTGTGTTTAAAAATTTATATTTTTCTTTTTTTATAGATTACGTAAAAAATTATTCCTGCCACTAATAGCAATCCAATGCCGCCAATAATGTAAGGTGCTTTCCCTTCCCAGGACACCACTGAATTAGTAGTGTATGATGCCTGATTTATGGCATTTTGTGCCGCTTGTGTCGCATCTGCGCTTGAATAACCTAAAGCAGTGAGCGATTTTTCAAATGATTCATTTTCGGTATCAATAAGTGATTGTATCTTACGAACTTCATCTACTGATTTATTCAGTTTTATTTTAGCAGAGGCACAAGTTAATCCCTTAGCTAACCGTCCTTCGCATGACCCAACAAATACGGTAAGATTATCCGCTTGTACTTCAAAATCGGAATTTTGAATATAAGGAACATTACGCGCCTGAGTAAGTGCGTTATTATAATCAACCATATTGCTTGCTAACTGCGTGTTAAGCGCTTTTAGCGTTTGTATGTGGTCGTTATATATTTCGGTGAAGCTGGCTCCCATTTTATTTACTTACTTTTTTCGTTTTATTATAAAAAATATTATCAATCCTATTACGCAAATTGCTGTTATGCCTATAAACATTGTTTTTGCAAGCCTTGCCGTTTGGTCTGTTGCGCTGGTGTCGTATTTGGGTTGAGTGCTTCCTGTATTATTTCTACCAAACAACATTCCAAGGGTACTACCAATAGAGCCTATCCAACTAAACACACCACCTCCCGAATTGCTACCACCGTCACTACCGCTACCACTGTCACTACTGTTGTCATTAGTTTGTACGGTATAATCACCGCCTGATCCTTGGCTGTTCCAATCATCATCGCCTTCAAAACTTGGCATATTTTATTTTTTCTTTAGTGCAAGAAATACTATTAACGCAATCACAACAACCATTACTCCTGCTATCATATAAACTGTTGTTTTCTGCATACCAGCAATTAATTCTTCTGAGTTATCTGCCTGTTGTGGTTGGTTTTGGTTGCAATTGCCACCAAAAAAACATCCTAAAACATTTCCAACATCGCCAACAATATCTTGCCAGTCACCGGTAAACATATCGTTTGATGATGTTCCAATTCTGGCACTGGTATCAGCCGGCATTATGGTGCCATCATTTCTTACTGATGCAATGCGCAATCCATCGAGTGCGCCAATATCAAACTGACCGGCTGCATAAAGTTTATAGACATAGCCGCCCAAGCTGCTGTTTGCTATTCCTTGCGTTCCAAATCCGTTTGCATTGAGTATGGCTGCAACACCGTTTGGATTTGCTGCCACAATATTTTGTATTAGCGGAAATGCTTCACGTAGTTGTTCCTGGTTAGGAATTACATTCCCTGCCGCGCTCATCTGAACGCCTGATCCGGGAGTACGTGCTGTGGTTACACCACAATTTCCGGCTGCGCATGAAGCGCAATTTGTATCACCTGCACACATAGTGTATATTGTTTATTTTAAAGTGCCATATCGTGCCTTTTGCACACAAATGCTAAAAGCATCTTCATTAGAAATGCTTTTATCGAGGCCGGCACTTTGGCAATATTTTTCTTTGTTTTTGTCCCAGTTTTGAATAACTTCATTAGCGGTAATGGGTGTTCCGCTTGTTGTTGCCTTTGGGGCTTCAACTTTAATGACTTTTGTGGTTACTTTTTTTGCTTTAGCCATTCTTGTTTTTTTTATGATGCATTTAGCGGCATCGCTTTCACCCGATGCCGCCCAGATGCACCTATCTATCCCTGACTTATGTTTTTTCTTAGAACGTAGATGGGTCGTTGTATGGAACGGCCTGCATACTGCTAAGAGTAAGGCCAATTGATGCTGTTGCTAACTTGGTCATTGTAATCAGCGTGTTGCTGGTTAATGTTACCGGAGTGGTAATAGTTACCAATGATGCAATTTGCTGCATGTTGTTAACGTATTGGTCAACGTTTAGCACTTGTTTTCCTGTGGACCCGTCAAGGTTTCCAGTTAGAACATTAATAGGTTGGCGCAACTGTGTTGCAATTCCACCATCGTAGTTAATTTGTCCTACAAGAAGTGCAAAAGTTGCCAGGCGCGAGCGCAAACAGTCAATTCCTAACAATGCAGCACCACCTAATGCAAGACCTGCACGATCTGGCAATGTGCTGACTGTGAAAACTACTGTTCCTTGAGTTCCAAGGATTGATTCTACAACACCATCAAAACCCTGCATCTTAATTACCTGGTCGGCTGCATTAGCTGCACCAATTAATGTAAATGAAGATGGTGGGCCATATTGTCTTGCTGTGGCGCAAGATGAACCGGAAGTGCCGGCTACTATTTGTGTTGCATTTGCTGTTTGACCGCTAACGGTTTGTAATGTTGGCGTATTTGCCATTACAGGCCCTGCGGTTCTTAGATTTTGAGGTACTGAAACCCTGATGTTTTGAGTATTTGACATTTTAATTATTTTTTAATTTGGATGGCAAACATATATTCTCAAAACAAAAAAAAAAGCACTTGTTAAACGGTGCATTGCCGATTACATATTTTCGTGTTTATTTAGTTAATTGTTTTAATATTTTTAAAAATATTTTTCACGCATCTAAATTAAACATCACTCTGGCATAAGGATTTGTTCGTGCCAGTTCGTTGACATGGTATTGCATGGCCCGGTGTTGCCTGTCATTATCTACTAATATTGTCTTAAACAAAATTAACCGCTTGCAATACGTCCAGAAAAATTCAGGAATACGGGCAAAGGAATGATACATGCAAAACACATCTACATTAACTTGTCTGTTGCGGCCAATAATATCTTCAAAATCTAAATAGTTCCAAGGGCGTAAACAAAATTTTGTATCATCAAAAATTAAAGCCCCATTCATAAATTTTTGTCGCAATGTTTTTAGAAAAAATTTATCATCCCAATCAAAAATTATTTGTTCGCGGTGATGTTTTCCCATTGTGTCAAGGGTAACGGTTTTCCAGCTTTTGTATTTCTGTTCAAAGCCATCAGGAACTACAACGAGTGCTTTTTTTTTATAGTTCTGCATCAGGTCAATAATAAATTGTGTTTTTCCGGTGCGCTGTGCGCCTACAATCATGGTGCTAATGGGTGCGCGTGGTTCCATTATCTATTACGTTGGTATTTCTCCCAAGCATCTTTTAATTCTAATTCTGCCTTTGATGGCCGCCCTGGTTTTTTTTCATTCATCAAATCAGAAATTTCTTTTACTGAATTGGATGAAATAGGTGTTGTTGCATTGGTGATGGCCTGTTTTGCTTCTTTCTTTTTGTTTATTCTAAACATTACCGCCTGCACTATTGGTAAAACAAAGCATAGGCCTATGAGCAAATACCATGTGTGCAATGGGTTTACATTTTTTACATACTGACTTGCAATTTTTTTTGTGTGCCGTTTTAGTCTGTCAAAATGTTTTTTGTTTACAGAAAAAACTTTATCGCGCTCACCGCTTATAATTTCGCAGGCAATATCTTTTAGTGCATCTGCTATCTCCAGGCCACCATCTACATAAACATCCATATCAGCATCATCCACATTGCCAAAAATATCATCATCCGTTTCCGGCTGATTGCTGTTTTTTGGTGTTTGTGGATCAGGCTCCGGTATGTATTGTGGTTGTGGTGGGTGATTGTCCTGCTCTGTTGGTGCAAAAAGTTCATTAGTAAAATCGGTTTCAGGAATTACCGTTTGTGCCAAATCCTTTGGCATTTCAAATTCTGACATAGCCTTTTTTTTAAACTCTTTCTTTATTACCAAAAAACAACATGCACAAACAAATTAATGCTATCAATATGCCTATTATGGCACCAATTAACCAAGGATTAAACTTTTTTGGTGGCGGCACTACTCTGTTTTGTTGCGGCACAAGCAATTCAGGGTTTGGCAAAAAGGTTTTAAAGTTTTCAATGTTTTCTTTTAAATGATTTGCTGTTTCTTCAATGACAGGATCATCATCCGGTGTTGTTTCAACTTTTTTTAAAGTAGTTTCAATAATATCTTCTTCCGGTTGCGTTTCTGATTCTAAAATATTTTGTTGCGTTTGCTCACCAAAATAAAAATCATACGATTTTTTTGCCTGTTCATCTTCTGTGATTTCGCTGTGTACAGGTGTAGGCACCGGAACGGTAATGGGTTCTGTTTCAATTTCAGATTCAGGAGCTACAGGTATGCTTACGGGCACATCCGGTGCTGCATCCTGATCTGTTTGTGGTTCCAGACTTTGATTTATCAATTCTTCTTTGTTTGATAATTCGGTTTGGTTTATTACAGCTTCTGCATGATTTGTATCTGTAGTTTCAGGTGCTGATGTTTGTTCTTTTTCAGTCATATTAATAATGCTTTTACGTGTTTTAATTTCACGTTTGTTTTTTTTATGTTTTTTCTTGATACTCAATTTTTTATAAAATAAACAGTGTTATTACCGATTAATTATTTTCGGTAATTTTTTGCAATTCGTTTATCAATTCGTTTACAGAAAGGTTCATTAATACCCTGCCATAGGTTGCCTTATCGTTTTCATTAACTATTTCAAGTAGTTTTATCCGCAGGTGATAGCATTGTTTATTATCCCGATCAAGAACCGGTTTACCATATCTTGTTACCGGCACCGGCACCACTGCAAAAACGGCAAATTGTGCATCATGCTCCTTTAGCTTTGCTTCAATTATATCGTGAAGTTTTAATGCAATGCCGCCTTGCATTTCGGGTGTAAATACTTTGTTTAATATTTCTGAAATGGGTTTACCCATAACTACGTCTTTCATTAGGGGCCCTATTGCTGACATTAAATTAAATTTGCTCATTGTTGTTGTTTGTTTGAATATCTATTTTCATAATATCTATGCCGGTGGTGCTTTGTATTCCTTTAATGGTAAAATCTCTAATAACGTTGGTGATGTATGCTTCACCACGTCTTTTACTTATTTCCATTATTAAATTGTACACAGGCTCCGGTAGTGTTATCCTTACCGGCACCATAGCGTTCCAGTTGCCATTAATTTTAAAGTCGCTCATATTTTAGTTTATAGCTTTAGTGTCAAATAATCCAGAAATGATAGTAATGTATGCATCACCAAGATGCGGTGCAATTTTATTTAGGTCAAAACGTCTGTGAAGTTCTTTAAAAATATAGGCTAATGATTTTAAATAATCCTCATAAGGTATATTTTCGTAAATGGTGCTTCCGGGTCTTTTTGCATTAAAATCACGATTGATAATTACATGGCGTGTTCCCGCATTTCCTTTTTCAAAATAATCTAAGTAAAGATTAAATCCATAACCTGTACGGCTGCTGTTTCGTCCATCTGATGCCATACCCGGATGCTGATGTGCCTGTATGTGAAATTCAACGTTGCCTATTTGTTGCGTTACGCTAAGTCCTTCTATTATTTTGCTGATGGCATTTTCTAAAATCCGGGCTTCAAAAATTTCATCATTTGTCATTGGCTTACATTTTTGTGTTGCAAACGTGCAATAAGGTTGTTAACAGGGGTATTTTTGTTTATAACTTTAGTTAAAAAACTTTATACATTTGTGTTGAACAATTAAAAATATAAACGATGAAAAAATTAATTTTTATGGCTGCACTGGCGGCAATGTTATCAGGATGTGCAAAGGATGGTGATACCGGGCCACAAGGGCCACAAGGCAACACAGGGCCGCAAGGCAACCCCGGAATTAGTCAAATAAAATGTATTTATAAATATTTGTCTGCTTCAGATTTTATTACGGTTAGCACTTCAGGTAATTCGTATAAAAAGAAAGCTGCAATTTATATTTCTGAAATGACCAGTAGTGTTTTAAACGATGGTTTGGTTATGGTGTATAAAGAAAATGCAACAGATGTTTGGCAGGCATTGCCTTTTACATCATTTTTTTCAGGATCATCAATAATGTATCATTCTTTTACTGCAGAACCTAATTGGATTAATATTTATTTAGAATCTGAAACCAATTTTACTATATCAGGAATTTGGTCTTATAAAATAGTTGTTGCATCAAACAGTTTGCGGCAAGCTAATCCCGATCTAAACTGGAACGATTATAAGGAAGTATGCAGGCGGTTTAATTTAGAGCAATAATTTTAAGTTAAACTCTGATCCGGTATTAAGCTCCATAATTATGGGGCTTTTTTTTGTGTGTAAAGTACAAAATGGCAGTGTTTTTTGGTGGCGGATGTAGGATGATGTGGTAATGAATTGTAACATCAATCCGGCTGAACCCACTTTTTTTCTGTAATTCTGTAATTTATATAGATGTTGTTGGTTTTAAATTATTTAACATTTTTTTTTCTGTAATTAACGTTAAAACCAGTTTTGTAATAAAGAAATGAAATGGATGCTACTGAAATTTAATTACAGAAGTTCTGTAATTTTATAAAATTAATTACAAAAGTAATTAATGTAATTAATTCTATTTCAATTAGATTACAGAATTACAGAAAATACAGCAAAAAACACTATTTTAAAATAAGGGTTGCAAGGGAAACGGCTGCATGGTTGTTTAGATCGAGTTTTAGCGGCACCAAAATGGTGGATAGTGTAATTATGGCAGCAACAAAAAAGCCCGGCCAAAAGGCAGGGCTGTAGCTGTTATTTCCGTCCGTACTAAAAAGGGCAATATTCCTTTGTGGTCGGTTCTTTAATTTTGCGCCAGTCGGACTTTATTTTTTCGGCTATTGCCTGGCGTATGAACTTATTTACATTCACACCATGCTTTTCTAATATTTCAAAAGCGCGTTTTTGCTGTAATGTAAATCCAATAACCTTTTTGTATTCAAATGTTTTCATGTTTTTTGATATGTTTTTGTTGCGGCAATACATTAGTTAAATGCAATGGCTACCGTCTGTTTATCTTTCGACTTTTTCTTGCAATTTTAGCCCGCACCCTCGCTTTCTTTTGCTTTTTAGTTAATGGTGTTTTTGAATATGGAGTTGGTCTATTATCATTCAACTCTACATCTGTTGGCATTTCGCCCATTGCAGCAAAAGCCATCGCTGCTGCTAATAATCCTTTACCTTTCATTGTTTCTAATTTTATACCGCCACTGCATTTAACAAGGTATTGCTGCAATAGCGGCTGATTAATAAATATTTTACTTTTTGTTTTCTATTCAACTGTTGTGCATTACTCGGCAGTAGTTCCTTGATTCCCGCTACTGCAAAGCAATACCCTCACCGTTATCGGCAACTGCTACCGACACGCTCAAAATAAAATTTACCGTCCCACAAAGTGTGCTTAATTGAACCCATATTCATAGCCACTTGCATCTTTGTTTTGCTTTTGAATAGGTATTCCAATTTCTCATTGAGCATTTTGTCGAGTTGCTTTCTGTACCCTTCCAAATCTGTATGGCACTTGTAATTATTGCAATCCTTACAACTTGGGTTAAGGTTTTGTAAATCATTTGTTCCACCAAATACTTGTGGTTTAATGTGGTCAACATTCCACCCCTTAACCAAATCAACTCCACAATAAGCACACTTCCCACCGTACTTATCAAATACTATCGCTCGTATTTTAGCTTTCGATAACTTAACCGCAGCAGCCGATAACACGGGTTTGGCAAAATTGCCGTTTTGTTCTTCTATCAACATTCGTTCTTAATTATTAAGTTTTGTTTTTCAATTTAGCTTTTCGGTTTGGCAACTTCGCCAAGCCCGAACCCGTTAGCGGAAATGCTACTTGACCGCTTCAAAAAAGTCAGGGTCAATCATTTCAATAAAAAACCTTGCATGTTCCTCCATCTTTGTTCCTTCAGTAGCAATCCATAGGGCATTAGCCGCGAAATTTGCCTTATTCGGTCTTACTTTATTTGCGTAAGGCATATTCAATTCTTCCCATTTATATCTCAAATTGAACAATTGACCCTCCCTTGTTTTGTTGAATTTTTTAAGCCATTTTTCATGTTTTTCGCTTATAACCAATTCATCATCTAAACCCGCACTATCCGCTAACAATGGTTTTGCGGCAGGCGGGGCGACCCGCTTCTTTGATACTTTAGTGTTAATTTTATCTTTCATGTTTCTAATTTTGTTTAGTCGTTAAATCCCGCCCGACCGCAAAGCCATCGGGCGTTAGCGGTCATGCTGTAACAGCCTTACCACTTTTGACAAATATTTCAATCGTTAAGCTATTTGAAGCATCCACTGAAATACGATAAGATAACCCTGCATGATTTCCAAATTCTTCAAGCAAATCCTGCATTTCATCTTGGTTAATGTATCTACCCATGTTTAAGATTACCGTTCCTGGTATATCTACTCTCATTGACAAGTATGGGCATTCTTTTCTGTTGCTTGCCAATGCTTTTAAATTTTCGACTAATTGTTGTTTCATTTTACTATGATTTGAGAAGCACGAACCGCTAACAAGGTATTAGCTATATGGCGGCTGACGTGCTTCGGTTAAACATTTGTTCTTTATTCAACTTTTGTTTTTCGTATCGGCTGTGTGCTGAAAATCCGCCACATCGCTAATACCCGAACCGTTGTGCGTAATGGCTACATATCGCCACTAAACGGATTATCCATATTAGCTTTGACTTTGTGATATTCCAAAACGGACTTCGCTGATTCAGACTGTGCTTTTTCAAGTTCATCCATTACTCTTTTTACCCAAGAGCCACTCAATGAAACACCAGCTTTCACACTTCTAACAATGGAGTTCCAAGCATCTTCTTTTTTAAGAAAATGTGTGTTCTCATACATTTTTTCTTCTTTACCGTTTTCGTCCTTGCAATAGTTCGGATAGCCAAACTTATCATCACAAACACATTTTACAGGCTGAATATCTCCGTCCGTGCCTCTCCAACAAATGATTTTTTCTTTTGACATAATTCTGTTTTTTTATTTCGTTTCTAATTAAAGTTCATCTTAAATTAACCGCCACATACGCACAACACGGGTTTGGTGCAATTTTTCCACCGCACAGGGCTGACGCACAACTGCACCAAGCCCGAAAACGTTCAACAGCATTCATATCTTTATTATTGTTCATATCTGCTTCTCTACCTTCTTCTTGCTTAAATATCCATTTAGCAAATACGAAGTTCTGTTCATCTCTATCAGAGAAACTACTTATAACATCAGATATATTCAAGTTTTCTGATGCTTCGTTTAACTGTTGTTGTGTTTTCAAATGTTTCATCTTCGTATTTTAGTTTAGTGTATATAAAAAAGAAAACCTAAATATATCTGAGGAACGTTAGCGGTCAGTGCTAACAAACCGCCTTAAAATATCATTAAATGAATTTCTTGAAGTTCGTCCACGCCTTCTCTTGTCATCGCTCCATTTGTTTAATTTGTCTTCCAATTTTTGAAATGCTGCCATTGATGAAATTCCTTTTGACTCTGCGAAATCAACAACTCTTTCATTTAGTTCATATTTTTGCTCGTATAGTGCTTGGCACAATATAGCAGCTTCATCTTTTGTTAGATTCATTTTTCAGTTCCATTTTATCGCACTGAACCGCTAACAAGGCATTTACGCCACCCCTGCGGACGATACGCTGTTTAACTTTTGTTTTTCAATTACGGGCAGCGTAAATGCCGTTGAACGTTAGGCGAAATTAAACTCGCTTTCGTGCTTCCAATACCAATCGTATATACCGTAAGTTTCTACCCACCATCTTTGGGCAAATCCTTTTTTCTCCCAATCTTCTCCGCAATCCCTTACATCAATATTTTTATCGGAAATAAAACTTTCAAAATCTAAAATCTTCATATCCTTCCACAAAAAGTAAAACGCCAATCCAAAGTATTCCTTATCTGGTTTACCCCATCCGTGTTGCCAATTTGGTTTCATTTTGTCAACTACTTCAAAGTTGTGTTTCAATGCTACCATTGTGCAGTAATAGTGCATATACACTCTTAACTTTTGCCATTCATCAAGGCGTTTTACTTTCCCTACGCACGAAGGATAGTTTATACCATTTGTCAACGATATACTTTGTGCTTGGGTATCCTCTTGCAATTTCATATTTTGAAATTTTTATTGTTTTTATTATGATGTAATCCGTCTGCCATTTGCCCAAAGATGTATTCCATTTCTTTTGACCTTTCGTGATAAGCGAGTTTAACATTCGCCTAACGTATTCATTGCCGCAGGTGCAAACGTTTTCAAATAGATTATGGTTGATAATAATATTTTTTTTTGCTGTTTTATTTTTCATATTTAAAATATTTCATTATTAATAACAACACTATCATTTTGTATATAAACCATTTCATGTGTTTTGCCATCAATGGTTTCTAATATTCTGTTGTTTTCTTTGTCATTGGTTTCTTTGTCCGGGTTATAAATATATTTATTGTACCGGCACCAGGCTTTTAATGATTTAGTAAATGCTCTGGTTGTGTATTTTGTTCCTTTATTTTCATTCAAAAAATTATTGAACATTTCGCTTTTTACAATTCGTTTATTAAAATTTGTTTGATGCACCGGTGTATCTGCTTCGTAATGAAAGTAAGCATCTGCCCATGCCCGGAAGGTATGGCCCATAGCGTTAAGCAACTGTTTTTTCAGGATTACATCCATTGGTGGTTCTACCTTTCGGGGTGATGCAAGATAGAATTGTAGGCACCTTGCACAAAAATTATAAAATAGATTCCATTGCCGTTTATCAAAATCGGCAAATAAATCTTTACCATTAAAATCACTACTAACAATGCGTTCTTGCTTATATTCACCTTGCTTATTGAAATGATAATAGTCAGAAAAAACAGTGTATAGTAATCTTCTTTCTGTGCTTGGATCATTCTGTTTTAGCATGTAGTTAATAGTCATTGCCATTTTAGGACTTTCTTCAAACGCTAATGAAAATCTTTTCAATCCTTTTGGGTTTACTTCTGTTTCTCCGGTTATCATTCCAAAAAACCGCCCAAAATTCAAATGCTGATAGGCATCATCTATAATCATATATCGGTGGTACCGTGTTAGCCCTTCAAACAGGTGCGCTTCTTTGGTAATGTTTTCGTTTCGTCCATCAATTCGGAAACTTTGTTTTATTATTTTTCTCATGGCTACATCATATAAAATACTCTTGCCACTACCGCCATGAGCTTCGTTGTTTTCTACAATCTTATTATCGATGGCCATCACACACCAGGCGCGACTACGAAATTTATACCGGTGCAATAAATAACCTATGCTGTATATTTTATTTATCAGATGTTGTTTTTGTATCTGTATTTGTTCGGCATTTAGATTGCTCCCGGCTATGTTAAATTTATTTTCTGCTGCATATTCATCAGCTTGCGCCTGTTGGTTATCTGTATAACAATCTTCTAATTCTTGTTTCCAGTAAATACGGCTGGTGTTTATCAGGTAATTGAAAAACCAACAATCGGTTTCATTGATGGTAATGTCAAAATCATCTGCAATGCTGTTGTAGGTAATTTTAAATGGCTCTTCAGTAATATCTACAATAAAATCCAATACATCATTTTCCCAAACATTTTTTCCTCCTGATCCATCAATGTTTTTTTCAATGCCTTGTGCCGTTATTTTCCAGCTTTGATTTTTGAAAAATAGATATTGAAAATCTTTATCATAATCTTTAAAATCCAGATCCAAAACTTTTAGGTTTGATAGACTGGATTCTCCTAATTGTGGACTTTTAAAAAATGCATTACGCAAATCAATAGGGCGGTTTTGTTTTTCAAGAAAATCATTTACATACGCTCTAATATCTTTAGGCTGAATAACAGATACAACACTGCCGGATTTTTTAATATAAATATCTTCCGTATCATCCACATTCATTTTGAATTTGGAAAAGCCTGTTTTATGCAAGAAATTATATAAATGAACGTTTGATGGTTGATAGGAATATTTTTGTCGCCCGGCTATCATTACCGGTTCTCCTTTTCG
>JAGVVH010000234.1 GCA_019135895.1 Bacteroidota bacterium
GCTGTTGAATCAAAGCTCCAGTTGCTGCAGTGTTGTGCATAAGGATGTTGATGAAGAGACGATAGAGTCGTATATTGCTATAATTCAGGAAGCGAAGGATTATATCTGTGAATTATCAGAAAAATACGGCACTTTAAAAGAAAATCTGAGCCTTCAAAGAATCATTAATGCAAAACGAACCATCATCTGGGGACTATTGAAAGACTCTCTCTCAAGGAGAATGAAAGGCTACGGCACCTTCCCAAAGGAACATGCCGGGGAATATGACGCGGACATAAACAGACTGATTGAAATTACAAACAAGTTGAATTGCTAATCACTTAACATCAATTAGTCAAAACTTAATCTGACAGTTAGGGATTAAACTATATTTGAAATTATCAAAGAAAGTCATTCATAACTAAATACCTAATCTTGTATACCCTTAATGTAATTGACAAAACTACCCAAGGTCATAATCTGCGGGCGGTACTGTTCCGGAAAACTTTTGATGTATAAACTGGGAACTACCAACTGCACATGATATTTTAACATTTCTTCCAATTGATTAGAGGAGATGCCCTGTTGAAGAGTGAATAAATGCTTGGTCTTTATCCTGTCGGCCTCATTTAAAACCTGACGCCATCGATCTTTACAAGTTGTCTTGGAGGCCAATACTTTCAGCTTGTCACTATCAAATTCAGGATTTAAATATGCTTCCTGACTTGGAAAGATAAAGTCCGGTTTTTTATTGCCCTCAGTAACAACCTGAGTTTCAAAGGATAGATTGAACTGATGAAAGATTTCTGCAAGATGGTTTTCTAATGATTTCCCTGCTCTGCTTTTGCGCCTGTTTAAAACCTTATTTGCAATTTCTACCAATTCACCAACAGATAAGAAGGGTGTTCTGATTCTGGCAGAATACCTGTCGGTTTCAATTACCTTAAAAAGCTGAAATTCAGCATTTAACCAACTTAATAAATTCTTGTCAGGATTATTTAGTATATCGGTTTGGGTAATATCATAAGCAGAATTGAAACATTGTCTGGCATTATTCGAAAGCTCCAGTGCAGGAGGAAAGTCAACTTTGAGTGATTTAATGTAATCACTGAAACACTTAAACATCCTGTCTTCAGGTAGCAATAGACCTGTCTTAGGAATTATCTTATTTGTATCATTGATTGTCAGATTCAAAGAGGCAAAGAACATTTCAATTTCTTCATCTCTTTGAATGACAAACGCTTCGTAATAATCTTGTGATTTCCTACAAATAACAAGGAGGTCGCCGACATTATCGTCAGATAAAAATGGAAAGCCCCTGCCGAATCTTGTCAGTCTGTATTCGTTTCTGGTACCAACTCCATAGTAAATGAATCTGCTTTCTGTTTCAAAATCATTTTGCCATTTAATTGTAATCCATTTTTCAGAATTTTTACCTTTTGTCCCCGGACTTTCAAAAAATAGCTGCCAAGCCTGCTTATGAACATGATATCCCGACTGATGACCCCCAGTTGTTCCTGTGTCATTGGCCGTAATGAATTTGGAGAAGGATATGTCAGACTCTTGGGCTGTCTGTATGGCGTATTGGAGAATACTGCTTGTCATGTCTGAGAAGTTCAGAGACTAATTGTCTACCTACATATTTCATAAGTGGCACTACTACAGAATTACCAAACTGCCTGTATGCCTGATTATCTGAAACAGGAATAACAAAAGTATCCGGATATCCCTGTAATCTTGCACATTCTCTTGGAGTTAATCGCCTTGGGTTCTTGTTTTTCTGTGGGATAAGAATTTCAGCTCCGTCCTTATAGTACCTTGCGCTTAATGTTCTTGAAATGCCATTTAAATCAGTCATTCCATATCCGAAACCATTACCCTTTGCCTTATGTTTCTCAGCATATCTGATAAGATATTCCCATAAATTATCAGACAGAGTGTATTTGGGATCAGCTTTCTTCTCAAGTATATCAACTATTCTATGATCAGCTATTGGCATATCAGGAAACTCAAACTTTTCTTTTCCTTTGAAAAAATCATTAGAAAATCCAATAATTACGATTCGCTCCCTGTGTTGAGGCACAAAATGTTTACCATCTAATACTTTCGGATAAATGGTATAATTAAGCTCCTTTAAGGTATTGGAAATCACCATGAATGTTCTCCCTGAATCATGCGAAACAAGATTCTTAACATTTTCAAGGAAAAAAGTCTTAGGTTTCTTTTCTTCTATTATCCTGGCTATATCAAAGAATAAAGTCCCCTGTGTTTCATCTTTAAATCCATGATTTCTACCCAGTGCATTCTTTTTCGTTACCCCTGCAATAGAAAACGGCTGACAGGGAAATCCTGCAATAAGAATGTCATGGTCAGGGATTTCTTTTTCGTCAATTTTTGTTATATCTCCAAATGGAACCTCACCAAAATTAGCTTCATAAGTCTTTTGGGCGAAGTAATTATATTCACTTGAAAAGACACATTTACCTCCCAATTCCTGAAATGCAAGTCTAAATCCACCAATACCAGCGAATAGGTCAATAAATGTAAACTTGGGATGTTCAACTGGCGGAAAGGGAATGTCCCATTCTATTGGAAGCCTGGCTTGGAAGTAAGGCTCATCAAGAGGATCAGCATTAAACTGCACTGCATGTAAGTACCTCAATGCTTCCTTCTCAAAAAAAGAAGAACTTCCATTCTGATACGACTGCAAAAAATGGGTCAGATGAGCCAGTTCATTTAACTCAGGTTTATTAATATTAATATTCAATTTCTTCCGTATTTCGGAATACTTAACCATGTTTTGTTCGTTGATAACAGCGTTTATTTTATAAATACAAAGGTTCAATTTTTTGTGGACATCCCTGCTCCAAAATCGTAAAACTTTCCAGCCATTATTTACAAGAAATTCATTTACTGTCTGGTCTCTTTTCTGGTTTGTTTCTATCTTTTTCCACCAGAATTCTCTATTGGTCTTAATACGATATTTTTCTCTATCCCAATCTTTCCCGTGAAAGAATTCGCTATCCACGAAGATTGCCAACTTATGTTTTCTTATTGTTAAATCTGGACATCCGAAAATTGCTTTATCATTCTTCCTGTATCTAACGCCCTGAGCCCAAAGAGCTTTTGCCAGAAGTAATTCCATCTTTGTGTTCTTACTCCTGATAGCTTTCATGTTTTTTGACCGTTGTTCTTTCGTCAGAACATCCATAATGATAAATATAAGGTTAAATACGGTAAAGTCAAGCACTCTTTGTTATTAACTGGTTTAAAGATGTCAAATATAGCCTTAACCAGTGGTCTTAATTCAGGGGAGTATTGTATGACAGTAGTTCATTCTGCCCTTGACAAAAGAACCTGCCTCACACGGTCAGGAAGCTCTTCCGGCCTGTCAGCAATCTGATCAGGGGAGAGGGAGGCAAGGAGCTCCCTGCGGTTCAATCCCCACGAGACAGCAATGACCGGAATGCCGGCAGCCTGACATGCCTCGATGTCACGGGTTTCATCCCCAACATAAACTATCCTT
>JAGVVH010000344.1 GCA_019135895.1 Bacteroidota bacterium
AGCTCCCAATTCAGGGCACGATGTCATCGAATTTCGTCAACAAGGTTTATTGGACAGAACTAAAATAATTCATTTAATTACAGAAAATCTCAGAAAACAGGGCAAGCTTATAGTTCACAACACCTTGTAAGAGGATTTAAGAGTGTCAATCCATATTTTTCCTGAAGTAAATTTCTACCAGAGAAAAAATATATTTCCATATTATTCACCACTATTTAAAAATTGATGTACATTTGCACTCCTAATGTAAGATAGTCAAATATCTTTGAAATAAAGCGTAGTGAATACTTTCGGCAAACTTTTCAGATTAACCGATTTTGGAGAAACAGACGGCAAGGCCTTGGGCGGAGTTTTGGACGGTTTTCCTGCCGGTATTACTCTTGATTACGATTTCATTCAAAGCGAGTTAAATCGACGTATTCCTTCAGACAAGCCCAATTCCACCAAGCGGAAAGAATGTTAAAGCAAATCCGGAAAACCTATCCATCCTAAAGCCCTCACATTCATCTTATACCTACAAAATAAAATACGGAGCCAAAGACAACAGTTATTGCGGCCGTGCTTCTGCCCGCCAAAGTGCCTGTCGTGTTGTAGGGGGAGCTCTTGCCAAAATAATACTCCAAAAATATAACATCACCATTGAAAGCAAGGTAATCGAGACAGGAAAGGCAGTTACTCACGGGGATACTTTTGGCGCTGTTGTGGAATGCACCATACACAATCTGCCCGCAGGCTTGGGAGAGCCTCTCTATGACAAGTTTGATGCCCGGTTAGCTTATGCCATGCTTTCTATAAATGCCGCCAAAGGATTTGAGATTGGCAAAGGCT
Organism: Bacteroidota bacterium; assembly: GCA_019135895.1. Classification (GTDB taxonomy): domain Bacteria; phylum Bacteroidota; class Bacteroidia; order Bacteroidales; family WCHB1-69; genus JAGVVH01. The sequence continues at coordinate 829 of JAGVVH010000344.1, forward strand.
TTGAAGCAGGAAGGATGTGCGGCTCTCAGTACAATGACATTCAAAACAGCGATTTTTCCTTCAGGAGCAATCACGACGGAGGAATTCAAGCGGGTATTTCCAACGGCCAGGATATAAATTTCAGGGTAGCTTTCAAGCCCATTCCTACTTTACAATTGGAGCAGGAGACCATAGATTTTGAGGGCAAACCGGCAATATATAGAGGCAATAATCGCAATGATCTTTGCGTTGTACCGAGGGTATTGCCTGTTGTAGAAGCAATGGCTGCCTTAGTAACAGTAGATTTTTTGCTTATTTCTAAAACTCAGTGTTTATGAAATCCAACATACTATTATTCCTTATTTCTTTAACCATTCCACTATTTCTTGGCGCACAGGAAGAAGATACCGGTGAGGCAGATCCTTGCAAACAGGAGATGGAAAAAGGGGTAGAAAAAGAGTTCAAAAAGGCGCGGGAATTACAGGTTAAAGGAAATAAAAGTGAGGCTTACGAGATCTATAATGAAATACTGGATCAGTATCCCGATTATTTGGAGGTAAATTACTATTATGCTTTGGGATATTATTTGCCGATACAATTGAACGGCTACATGATCAAGAATAAAAAAGAGGCCGAATTAGCTTTGGCTGCCTTTAACCGCATCTATGCCGTATGTCCCTACTACAAAATAAAATGCAATCTATACGGGGCAATGGTTGCCTATCTGCTTGAAGATTTTGAAAATGCCCTGAAATTTGCCAAAGTATTGATTGACAATCCCGATATGGTCAAAGATTTGGCAGATATTGATATGGCAGAGCTCATCATCAAGAATGCCAGGTTTTATGACAAAATACTGAACCATCCGGTTCCTTTCAATCCCACCGCAGTTGAAGGGATTTCCACTGAATATGACGAATATTTGGCCACTCAGTCACCCGATGGCTCTCAATTTTATTTTACCAGAAGGATGCCGGTTGACAATCCCACCAATTACTTTTCGAATGCTAAAGAAGATCGGGAGTTTTTCAGCATGAGTAAAAAGGGAAAATCGGGCACTTTCGGAGTAGGAAGTCCCCTACCCACTCCTTTTAATCAGAGCACCAATGAGGGCAGCCCGACCATCAATCTTTCCAATGACTTCATTGTTTTTGCAAAAGTACTCGAAGGAAAAATCAACAATTGTTCTTATCCCAATTATGATCTCTACTATTCGGAATATAACGGCGAATATTGGAGTGATCCGCAAAGTCTGGGAGCAAATGTAAACCGCCCGGACTCTTGGGAGTCGCAGCCTTCCTTAAGTTCTGACGGCAGATTGTTATTCTTTGCCAGTGATCGTCCGGGCGGCTACGGCGGTTCTGACATTTGGTACACCGAGCGTGCCAGTGACGGCACCTGGAGAAAGGCAGTCAACCTTGGCCCCACCATCAATACCGACACCAACGAACGCTCTCCGTTTTTGCATACCGATAGCAAGACGCTCTATTTTTCCTCTTCCGGACATAAAGGATTGGGGGGAATGGATATATTTTATTCAAAACTGAATGACAAAAAAATCTGGCAAACACCTGTTAACATAGGCTATCCGATCAATTCTGAAAATGATGAAGTGGACTTTTTCGTAAGTTTAAATGGAGAAACTGCCTATTTTTCATCCAATAATATTGACAATAAGGATTGGAACATATATCAGTTTCCGTTATATGAAGAGGCAAGACCTAAAAACATGATTATTGTCAAGGGAGAAGTAACATCAGATGATGGAGACATTACAGAAGCGGTAGTAGAAATCAGAGACACTGCCAGCAATGTTGTAGCTAGCGGCAAAGTAAATGAAATAACCGGAAAATATGCCATTGCCACCGAATTTGACAAAGAGAAGCCTCAGGATATCATTGTAAACATTAAAAAGAAAGGCCACTCTTATGACACTAAACTTATCAATCCGGAAAAAATAGTAGAAAATGTAGTCACCAGCGATGCAGAAGTTAAGAAAGTAGAAGTGGGTAAGACGTATGATCTGCACGACATCTATTTCGGCACCAATTTATATTCTCTCACCGAACAATCCAAACACATCATCAACTTATTTGTCGAATTTCTCAATGAGAATCCAACTATAAAGGTAGAAATACAAGGGCACACCGATAATGTAGGTGATGACGCCGACAATCAATTACTATCCGAGCGCAGGGCACAATCGGTATATGAATATGCCCTCAGCCGTAACGTTGATGCCAGCAGAATTCGTTACAAAGGTTACGGAGAGAGCTCACCCATTGCCACTAACAATACTCCCGAAGGAAGAGCAAAGAACAGAAGGACCATATTTTTGATTTACGAAAAATAAAAGAGCCACGATGCTTCGCCGGATGACGGAGAAGGTGATTTGGAAATGTGAAGATTTGGAAATGTGAAAATGTGAAGATTGTTTTTCCGGCAAGTTCGCAGAACATTGCCAGGGAGATATTCCCCTTCCGCACGCGGAAGGGGTGGACTTCGGCGACAGACATATATCGCAATTTAGCCATAGCAGAAGAGTCGTCGAAGGACGGGGTAGGTGATCTCAATACATTTCCTTATAAACATATCCATCCAATGTCCCCAATGTTTTGATGATTGGAATTTTTGATTTCTTCATTTTCTTTGCCGCTTGAAGTGAACCCCAAAAGTTGGACGGGTGTGGTTAGAATTGGAATTATATCGACATCATCACATTCAAAGTGCATCTGTCATTCCGACCGAAGGGAGGAATCCTTTCAATCAAAGTTTGCTCGGAATGATTGGGATTTCTCGCTTCGCTCGAAATGACGGTCGTTGCGCATTAGAAGAGAGGGATCGGTTTATAAGGAATTATATTTATATCACCTGCTCCGTCATCCGGCGACACTTCTACTATGGCTAAATTGCAATCTATGTCTGTCGCCGGCTGCCACCTCAAACAAA
>JAGVVH010000066.1 GCA_019135895.1 Bacteroidota bacterium
AATCGGATGCAAAGGTAAGCATTTCAAAACCCGGACAGGGTATCGTAGGGCTAAAACGTTATGAATAAGAATCTTAATTTTGAATTTAAATAATTTTAAGAGACACTAGTGATATAATGATTATAGTATAAAACTGAGTAAAAAGTATAGCCAGTTAAATGATATTGAAAAAAAAACATGTATTTTGTTGAAGATTGGATTTAGCTTTACGGAGATAGCAGGCATTTTAGATAAGAGCATCCATACTATTTACAAATATAGTTCTATCATTCGTAAAAAGTTAAGTATACCGGAAGATGAAAATATAATAGAATTTATTGATGAAAATGTGAATTGAAATGAGATATGTTATGGAAAGATATGAATGATCATATATTATTAATGCACCACAGGTTACTTCTTATAAATTTAATCCGGAAAGCCTTAAAAAAACTGTATATCCAATTTTTGAAGAAGATAAACTAAGCTGATTTTTCAATTTAATATTGTCAATTGTTGACCTATAGTATGTGTTGTAAGGGTTATAGTTACTTATTCCGGTTCCCAATGAAATTTGCATTATCTTCTTATTTTGTTTCTTTATATTATAGAATAGACTGGCTTGTAGTTGATAACTGGGATTAAACCGGGTAAAGACAAACTTATTCTTACTTTCTTCATCTCCGGCATTTACGACTTTTATAGATACCGAATTGAAAGGGATGGGCTCAAATAAGAAATTAAGATCGGCCATAATCCCTAAATTCTTATATGTGGGAGATGATAATTTAAGTCCTGTAATACAGTTCAAATTAAAGATATTATCATCAATATAGTATGCTTTATTTTTATCCTTTGGTGATTCAAATCTTTTATCGATGTTGGAATGTAAGAACATACCTCCGATTGTTACACCGACAGTTGGGTTAAACCAATAATTATATTTTCCTGAAAGATAAAGGGATATTTTATCATCAACTTTGGATGACAAAACACCTCCTTCCAGATCAAACCCGTCAGACGTTTGTGCATACACTGAATTTGTGAAAAAGAATAGGGCAAACACAAATGTAAGTCTAGCAAAAGAAGCCTGTACTTTACTCATAGTTCGTTTTTTTTGCAAAAATACACGTTTTTGCTTTAAACACATAAAAAAGAGCCAACATTTCTGTTGACTCTTTTTCTTTTGTTTATCAATATATTATCCCCACCTTTAGAAATATAGAATTTCTATGTTGTGAAAAAGATGATTTTATACCATCATTGTCTGGATAAGAGATCGAATAGTTTACATAGTTATATCCTATGGCCGGAACTATTGATAATTTACCAATTCTAAATAGATTATATCCAATCGATAATTCAGCAATCAGTTTTCCTTTGGAATCACTCTCTGAAGTTGCAATAGTGTGACCTAGATCGGCATTGATAAATAAATCTGTGTTTTTAGGGAGTGGATGAAAGCGAAAATCCAAAAAGACAGGAATTGTATTTAATTGCGGCTTAGTATAACTGCTAAGACCTATTCCGGCTCCTACAGACAGGCTCGGGATTATATAATAGCCAAAAACGCCTCTGATTGAACTTAAAGCCATTCTATTGTTTCCTTTATATGACGTATCATATAGTTTCCCATTATCAGAAAGGCTTATTCCATATCCAACCTCTAATCCTCCCCATAACTTATTATTCGTTTGAGAATACAACGAAATCGGTGAAAAGAAGCAGAGAATTCCTATAATTCCGATCAAAAAATAGCGCATAATTTATGTGTATTGGTATATTAATTAATCAATAAATCTAACGCCTCTCCACTGCCCATCATAATAAGCAGCTCCGAATGCGTCTATCGATTTAATTTTAAATTCTGTTGGAGTAAAGCCCGAGACTTTTCCATTATTGATGTTAAATCCGAATGATCTATCGAAACGAACAGATTTACCAGACTGTCTACCATATTCTTGTACTCCCATTATATAGGATTTATCTTTATCGAAAGACTGTGTTGTATTTCCCCATACAAGATAAGCCATTCTAGGATCTTTAGGCTTTATTCTCTTTTCTATAGGATTATATATAACTCTGTTTGCTTGACTCTTTAGAAAACTGAATACCTGATCTGCAGGAACTTCATATAGTTTATTCATATGGCTTTGGTTCGGATAGACATTACCCTTAATTTCAACTTCAGGTAAAAACATATAGATATCGTCTACCCAATCTTTTACCAAATCAAATTTTTTATACTGGGTAAGGACAAAATTTGAACCTATTCCATTTAAAGTGCCTGTAAAACGTCCCCAGTATCCAGACGCAGTTGGAGATATGGATGAGAAAGAACGAGGATTTGTGTATTTCATCTCACCGTATACTTTATTAAAACCAACGGCCAATTTATCTGCATCTGTTGACACCCACCATTTAACAAATGCAACTCTTTTTCTTTTTTGCATTTTGACTTTTATTCCTGACGAGGCGTAGAACGCATAATTTACATTGAAAACATTTACTTGTACCCGTTTTTTCGAACCGAAATAATTTTCTTTAGATACATCCTTGCCTCTGATTTTGTCCCAAAACTTTTGCCAGACAGAATTATTTTTCCATCTATGGGTATTTACATTATATCCGTTATGGAAATCATTTTGATATACATCTGCTGATTTTAAAGAGCTTCTTGTTTCGGGAACTTCTTCGATATAGGACTCCAAGCCTTCTTGCCCAAAAGAATTGGTAAATACAACTCCATTTTCTAAATTTACATATGTACCAAGTTCTGTTGATGTAATTAGAGATTTGTCAAAATGAAGAATCTCCTGTTCTATAAAATGAGCGTTATTTGTAGGAGCAGAAAATGTGCCATATTCTGTTATTTTGTATATTCTGTCAGAAACTCCGATTCGTAAGGTTGTATCTACCACTTCAGCAAGAATAGGGTCTACCAGTAACTCTTCAGCCTTTACTATCCGAACCTCGTCCTCTGTCATTTCTTCATCTTCATCAACATCCGAAGATCTAGTTGATTTAAGTGAATTCCCAATAGTTTGTTTCATATCAGCTAATGAAACAAATCCGTTCAGCCTTGTAGTGGATGCACGCGTTGATTTTAATTCAGTTGCCGCATCTGCTTCCTGTTCAGCACCTAATAAAAAAGATTCAAGAACATCTTCACTTGCAAAATGAAGAAATCCATCTTTTAGTGTAATCCCTGTTGCTACTTCAACTGGTTCTTTTCCACTTCCATTGTCTTTCCCATTTATTTCTTGAGAAAAATCATTCTCATTGTTACACGATTGTAATAACAATAATCCAATCCCTAATACAACAAATAGTTTATTCATAAAACAATATTTTTATGTTTTTAATCGATGTGAAGTTATTATAAAAAAGTCAAAAGATGCCACTAGTGTCTCTTAATTTATGTTAATCAAATTTGAAGTCGAAATAGAGTTGTCCGTCATCCGGCTTTTCTTCATCCTTGAGTGGCAGAAGAAGGTCGCGTATATTATCCATG
>JAGVVH010000409.1 GCA_019135895.1 Bacteroidota bacterium
GTGGCGCGTTGGCGAGTCACTTCGCAGCGAGATGTTCAGCTGGCCCCCCATATAGATGTGATAAACGCACATAGCTACATTTTCAATTATAAGAGCCGCTATTGGCCCTAACGGTTAGTATAAGAATAGTAGCCGACTGCGTGGCACCTTCCTGTCAAGTTACGAGAAAGTTGAAGCGGGCTACAACCCCTGAATTTACTACTGTCTCGGCTATTATTTTTATACATTGTTGTGGGTATGTGCTTTCTCATTTTTATTCATATATTTTTTAGTCCACGGACATTGAACAATACATTGTAAACAGGTCGTACATTGAAATACGTCTATAATTTTTTCTCTTTCAATTCCACAATACCAAGTTTTTCCTTTTATCGCATTCGTTTTACAAATATCTCTGCAAATATTGCAATTACCGCAAAGTGGAATCGATGGTTCTTGTCTTTTCGAATCTAATGGCGCATTTGTCAATACGGAACACATACTAATTGCACTTCCATATTTTTCTGTCACTAATAGATTATGTTTTCCTATCCAGCCCAGTCCTGCTAATCCTGCGATTGTTTTATGAGGTAAAGGGGTTTTTCTGTTTTCATTATCGTAATATCCTGTTTTCAAAATGTTTTCCTCTGATTGAGAATAGGCTTTAAATCCCTTAGAAACAATATACTTTTCAATATTATCCGCTATTTTATCAGTTTTAAGTTCTGTTAAATGAAATTCGTCACTTTTTATAGTCTTATTATTTTTCATTTGCTCAACATAATCAGGATTCGCAGCGACTTTTTCAAGATAGTCTTTGGATAATGCTATCCCAAATAATATTGCAGTTGAATATCCTTTAGTTTGCTTATCAGTCAAATGTGATATGTCAACAAAATAGATGAAATCTACTCCTTGTTTTTCTAACTCTGTCTGAAGTCCTTTTTGAAAAAAATCTGCTTCCATATCATTTCAATTATCTACGACGTGGCTGAATTTGCATTACCCACAACGTTTAGTATATGAAAAGTAGGCGATTACGAAGCACGAAATTTCGGTTAAGCACAAAGTTTGATACGAGCCAAAAGCCTTGATTTTATTACTGTTTCGCCTATTTTTTATATACATTGTTGTAAGTAGTGCTTTTTCCATTCACTTACTTAATTGATAATCACGTCATTCGAGGTGAAAATCATACTTGCTTTCATATGTGCCTCTTCTTTGCTTTTTGACTTTTGCAAAATGTAAAGACAAATTCCATTTGCGATAAGTGCAAAAATCGAAACGATAATCATTGTCGAAAAATCGGGTAGTTTCTCGTCTCCGAAAAACCTTCTTAAAACTTCCACAAATCCGATAATTGCAAGTGTAATTTGAAAATATCCAGCAAGTTTGGCAATCCGCTTTTTCTTAATCAACGTTCCGCCAACCGCAAACAAGCTAATTCCGTATACGAAACTGTCCGCAAGCATATCTAAACTGTCGGCAACAAGTCCCATTGATTTTGAGATTATTCCCGTTGTCATTTCGATTATGAAAAAGGCGAAATTTATGGCAAGTACAGACCAAAGTAACTTTTTTTGGTTTGCATTTTCTTTAAATTCCGTTTGGTCGGTTAGTTCGGTTGAGATTTTTTTCCCGCCTAAATTTAGTTCAATAACGGACTTTTCGATTTGTTCGGTTTCTCCGCTGTGAAAGACTGTCAATTTTCGGTTCGGAATATCAAAGTCCAAATTCACAATACTTGAAATTCCGTCCAATTTCATTCGGATTAGGTTTTCCTCTGAAGGACAATCCATTTTTGTAATTTCAAATATTGTTTTTTTCATTCGGTTTCTGGGTTTTTCGGCATTACTTACAACGGGGTGAAATACTTTGCACAGTGCTGTAATGCCCGCCATTGGGTATATACAATGTTAGCGTTTCGTGCTTTTTTAACTCATTGATATCTAATGTTTAAAGCAGAAGTTCTACCTCTTTAAAGAGATAGAACTTATGGATTTAGATTATAGCTACCATTTTTTTAAGTCATAGCCAATATTTAGTTGTATCATTATGGGGAAAAAACCACTGTTACCTTTGGTGTCAAAATAATAAACAGAACCAACATCAAATAAAAAGTGAAAATTACTAAAAGCTCTCTGGATACCCCATGTTGGACCGAAAGCAAAATCAATATTATCCTTTCTAATGATATTCTCTGATTTAAACTCTTTGAAATTTGATAATAATCTAATCCCCCAGTAATTTCCCGAATTCCCTAATATATTTTTATTCTTTCCTAAACGTTTGTCAATATTGTAAAACTTCTTGTAAGACAAATCCATAAAAGGCGAAATAAAATATGTAATACCTGAATTTGTATAACTCAAGTTTTTATAACTACCACTTATGCCAATACCTGAATTTATAGATAGGGACGATACTTGATTTAATGGTAATTCAAGTTCTATGCCTGGACTGAGTGCATTAACACGAAATATTGTTTGTAACTCACTTGTTTCATTCTGTCCAAAACAATTTAATCCGATGATTAAGAGAGAAAAAAATAAATAATTCTTCATAATTTACTTATATATATTATTTGAATGTAATACGTACACCTCTCCAAGTAGCACCTCTACGTGCAGCACCATATAGAACAGAGTTTTCAAGGAATGTATATTTTGCTGTCAGATTAGTATAACCCTTATATCCAAAACCACTACCGCTATTAAAGGATACACCAATCGTACCTCCACTACTTTGTGCTATAATCATTGTATACTTATCAGTGCTTTTACGACTGTTATAATATGGGGCTAAAGAAATTTCTGTTGTCGAGACAACACTACTTCTGGGAATTACACGAATTGCTTCTTGTTGATTATTGGGATTACTGAATTTGCCATTCAAATACTTTACTGTTGTTTTGCCTAAAGTCTTAGATATGTTCCAAAGTGCCCCGACTTTATCCTTTTGAGAGAAGTCAAGTTCCAAGCCTAAAATATTAAATGTTCTCCAATCCTTACTCAAAAATCTTGATTGATTATACGCTAAGTCTTTTACATTTTGATTTTCAAACGAAAAGGATGGTAAGTAGTTATTGTTGGGATTAAAATCTGGACCAAAAAAACTACTTGGCCATTTTTCCTTAAGATTCAATAACTCCCATCCATTAATAATTTCATCACAATCCTGCTTTCTCCAAATACCTGTCCAACCTTTGTATTGTGTTTTTGTTTTAATCCCCATTTCTGAATAAAAAGGAAATCTTTGAGCGTAAAATTTTACATCGACACGATGTTTACGATCAAAATAATGTCTAACACTTTTTGAAAAGCCCCATATGTTATCCCATGCTTTACCAGCTAAAGTTCGTCCATCATCTATATCATTCCATTCACTCTCTTCTGGGAAAGATGCCGATTTTAAAGTTTCAATATTCAGATTTAAGGAATCAGTAATAGGTTCTTTCTTTCGAAAAGTATCAAAGAAATATAGATTTTCATAATTAGAAATCTTATACATACCATTTTCTGAATAATAACCAAGTGCATAAGAAATTGGTTCGCTGGATGTAATCATTTCATCATCAATTGCGAAATCTCTTAACCACTCGTAATTGTTGACAGTGGTAAAAAAAGTACCTTGTTCTGTAATTCTAAAGAAAACATCACCGACTGCAATTTCATAATTTGAATTTAAAAAATCTAATAACAATTCACTACAGATTAATGAATCTTCCTCTTGGTCTGTTTCGTCATCAAGTGTTGAAGACTTTAAGACATATTTCTGGGCAAGACTTGAGATACCTTTCAATTCAGAAGGGGGAATGCCATTACTCATATAAGCAGTAATAGAATTATCAAATTGTTCTTGTGATGAAAAATGTGCAACATCTGTAAGTGTTGCATTTAAATCAGATTCTTCATTTGTGTGAATTTCATCTTTACAAGAGTAAAAAGAAATTGTTGCTAGTAGAGCAAACAAATAGGTCAAATTGAATAATTTCATAATAATTTAATGATTGTTTAAGTTGTTTCACCATAGTTATTCAAGTGCTTAAAGTTTTATTCTGGCGACATTAGGAATAAAGCCCTATTAAATAAGCCTCTTCATTCAATCTTATATCATAATTTTACTTTTTTTTGTTTTTAGCATGAACGCTAACGGTTACGTATATGAAACGTTTGGCATTTCGAAGCACTTTCCTGTCAAGTTACAACTACTTTTGACACGGGCTGAAACGCTCGATAACTCACTGACTGCCAAATGTTTTATATACGATGTTGTGTGGCGTAATTCTTTGTTTTTCATCAAAATCGAATACCAAGTCTAATCGGAATTAATAATGATTGCTGTGTCATAGTAAATCCTGATTTTGCGTAAATATCCATTTTCTCAGTAAGTCTATAATTTAGTCCTACGCAAAATTCTCCAAGCCCAGTCCCTGTACCATTATCATATTGATTCCATATGTGACTATATCCAATTTTCAAGTTAATCAACGGAGTCAATCTGGTTTTTAAAGGCAAATACTCAAAATCTGAGAATATTGATAACCCGTTTACTCCTTCATAATTTAAATATCCAAGTCCGATTCCAGCAAACAATTTTTTGTTGAAGTCAAAACCGTTTATAATATTAAGGTCAATGCCATTTTCTTCGTATAAATAATATCCTTTCCAATTTGGACCAGGGTCAACTTGTATTGTATTGTATTGATATTTTAAAAATCCTGTCTCGGCTTTAATCGAATAACTAATCTGTGAGTATCCTTGATTAACAGTAGAAATTGTAATCAACCCGATTATTAAAAGTTTTATTCTATTCATTTTATTCTCTTGTTAATATTATAGTTTCTGATATCGTCTTATTATGCCACACAACGGTTACGTGTATGGTGTCGTTTGGCGCTTCGAAGCACGAATCTGTCAAGCCGCTACAATGTTTATTAGATGTAACATGCTTGAAATTAGCACTATCCGCCAAATGCACTATACACGATGTTGGCAACTGGTGTTCATTTGTATCAGCCTGTTAATCATTTATTTAGCTTTTGTATTCTTGTCATTGTTAATCTGCACCAATCTATCCACGAAGCACAAATTTATTTTTTTTTGAGCGTGGGTAATCCTAAAACCGTCCTGAAAGGCGGTTACTCGGGCTGGAGAGGCGGAAGCTCTTTTGCAAGCCTTTGGTTTGAGCGTTGGCTCGTGTGGGCTTGCAAATGTGCTTACGACTGTGCATTAGCTAAATGAAAAATGAAATGTAATACTAAAAGCTATATTTCACTTTTAACATGCACATATTATAGTCTTTCAGATTAGCAAATAGATTATCTCCTTTTCCGTCAAATATAACTGTTGATAATGTTATTTCAGCATTGACGGTTGCTTGGTATGCAATCTCCGGCATATAAACAAGCGCATAATTGTCTTTAATATTGCTCCAGTCGGTAATAATGAAACCTCCTCCTAAAGGAGCTACTTTTAACTTTTCATTAAAAAATTTCTTTTCGTACCGCAAAAAGAAATAGTCATTCAGGTTTTCAGCCCCACGTTCCTGAACAAATCCATGCATATACTGAAAATTAAGATAAGAACCATCTGAAAAATTGTAATCACCACCCACTACAAATTTTATATATGGCTTTGTTTTGTCTAAGATTAGTGAATCTTGTGTAACAGGGGTTGGTGACATTGGATAAAACGCTGTTAAGTCGTTTGTCATTATCACATCACTTTCGGGAAGAAAGGCGGCTGCCTCAGCCCAAAATCCAATGCCTGCAATACTTGTTGCCAAATCAGCTCCAATTATGTGGGTTCTTGCAAAAGAAAGTTGAGAGTTAATATTTGTACCTCCCATAGCATCGATAGGGGTTAACGTATTTCTTGTGGCAAAAGGTAACCCATCGTAGCCCCAAACATAGCTCGCTGAAAAGTCAACTCCTTTGGCAAATCCTTTAAATTTTAAACCGGCTGTTGAACTTTCACCTAAATTATAGCGAGGCGTCATTATAGTATCCGATACTCCTTTTAATACCATCCCTTGTGGTAATTCCATTGCAGGATTTAGTGCATTAGCAAAAACACCTACCGGCATATTTGCTGGTTGAAAAAAAGGAATAAATACAGCCTGAAGCGAAAAATCATAGTTTAAATAATAATTCAGGGTTATAGCATCTGAACCGCGGTGGCGCCCGAAATCAAGAATATCCTCCAAATCTAATGGATTAAGATTGTCGGTTGGATTTAATTTATCGGCAGTTCCCCAAACAATGCGTTGACGACCAATGGTTACGTCTAAATTTTTAGTAAGAAAACCATACAACTGAACATACGCTTCCCTGACTTCAAGATTATAAGGGTCAATAATCCCTTTATTATAAAGGTCAGATGATGAATTAATACTGGGCAGACCAATATTACGCAACCAGACTTCGCTGTAAAATTTTGAATTATCGGTAATTTTTTTGTCAAGGTTTAAAGTCAGACGATTTTCGTTCCAAGCCCAATCGTTGGGTGATTCAAGTAAAAATCGTTGGTCGGTTAAAAGTTCACCTGACAGTTTGAGGTTGTTTTCTTCTTGTGCATTAGTTACGCTTGAAACGGTAACAAGCAGCAGTACCAAAAAAATGTTCTTTGTCTTCATAGTTTAAAATTTATTTATTTGATTTATTGCGATTTTTGTTAATTAAAGCTGTTACACAATACTAAAGCAATTCGATGTCATTCCAACAAATTTTTTTATTGCTCGTGATTTACTTCTGCCTTTATCAAATTTGGGTGGATGTTTTAGTCCTTCGAGCATCACATATTGAATCCGTTTTTCCTGTGTCTGATGGTGTAAATTGATTAAAGTTTCCACACCAAATTTTGAAGTTCGCATTTCCTCCAAAATTGTAAAAACATCTTGCTTTAACAGCGCTCTTTGGCCTGTAAACGATTTGAACGGGTTGAATTTATAGTTTATCAGGGTCTCTGTTGCCTGCCCTAAAACCATATCGGCCTCATTACTGAAAACAGGAGTGAATAGTTGTTCAAAATGCTCCTCTTTTAAGTTAGACAAATCGGCATCAATGAAAGCAATAATTTCTCCTGTTGAATTTTCTATCCCGGTTGCCATTGTGTAAGCTCCCCCAAAAACAGGACAGTTTAAAAGTAGACAAATAAGTTTTAATTTTGAACTGTAATTATGAAACGAAAGACATTTACCCCACAGCAAATTGCCACTATTTTAAAGGAGCATGAAAATGGCAAAGAAATGGATGCAATTATCCGCGATCACGGAGTAAGCAGAGCCTCTTTTTACAAATGGCGTAAGCGTTACGGCGGCATGGAAGCAACAGAACTTAAACGGCTAAAGGCATTGGAAGATGAAAACCGGAAACTTAAGATGATGTATGCCGATTTAGCATTGGATTTAAAGATTGCTAAGGAGATCATTGAAAAAAAGCTTTAAAGCCCTGCCAAAAAAGAGAAATAGCTAAAGAGATTGCCTCACAGATGTCAGTTGGTATTCGCAGGGCGTGCGATTTATTGAACATGAGTCGATCTTCATTTTATTATCAGCCTCAAAAAGATGATAGTGACGTGATGGGAGCATTATCCATAAAGGCCAAAGAACACCCTACTGAGGGCTTCTGGAAGGCATATGACCGCCTCCGTTTAGAAGGACATGAATGGAACCATAAGCGGGTACACCGTGTGTATTGTCTAATGCAACTTAATATTCGCAGGAAGATTAAAAAGCGGCTTCCAGCCCGAGTTAAGACACCTTTGGAAGTTCCCGACTCATACAATCACACCTGGTCGATTGATTTTATGCATGACGCATTAGAAAATGGTCGCAAGATCAAATCTTTTAACATCATGGATGATTTTAATCGTGAAGCGCTTCATATTGAATTGGATCATTCTATTAAAAGTAATAAGGTTGTATATGTGCTAAATCATCTCATTCGCAAAAGAGGCAAGCCCAAACGAATTAGAATGGATAATGGGCCGGAGTTCATCTCTGAAATTTTGAAGGACTGGAGTGAACTTAATGAGATAGAATTATTGCACATCCAGCCTGGTTCGCCAACCCAAAATGCATTTATTGAGCGCTTTAATGGAACATATCGCCGATCAATATTGGATGCTTATCTATTTCAGTCCCTGGATGAAGCAAGGGACTTAACCGAGCAATGGATTAGAGATTATAATAATCACAGGCCTCATGATGCTTTAGGCGGAATGAGCCCGATTACGTATTTAAAAAGCATTGATGACCAACCAAATTTAAAAAGCAAAGAAAGTATGCCTCATGAACCCGTCAAGGGTATATAAACGGCTCCGTTCCTCCGCCGCCCTTGACAGAACCATTCAGCATCACTAAAAGAGCTTTTGAAAATTGGTTTTGAAAAAAGAAAATGTCTATTTTAATGTGGTCCTAAAAATGGGAAGTCGACAATTGCATACCCTTTACCTTTATTCTCGGGAGGTGCAATATACTTAAGTGATGGCAAAAACTGAAGTTCACCTAAAATTTTGGCCGTACCATCTGTTGAACCATCGCTTACAACAATTACCTCGTCAAAAAAGTATTTACACACGGTTGTTACTACTTCCTTGATTGTTTTCTCCTCGTTGTACGCACAAATTATGGCCGAAATTTTACTCATTGTTATATCTTTTTAAAATAACATCTTGCTCTTTTGTGGTTTCGCATTTCGAATTTAGTCCAAAGGTTTTGTGTGGATAAATTGTGTTCCAGCTCACGTGTGGTTTCTATATATTTTATCCCTCCTGAAACAATCGAGTTTCCTACATCGTTAAATATCATTGAGTTAACCCCTTTTTTTCGATAGTCGCTATGAATTGCAATAAGTAAGGAGTCGATTGTTTCATTTACACGTAGAGCCTTTTGAATATGTAAAAAACCAAAAGGAAATAAATTTCCTTTAGCCTGCTGCAAGGCTCTTGAAAGAGAAGGCAGGCATATGCCAAAACCAACAACTTTGTTTTCAGCATTAACTACTACTGAAACAAATTTTAATCTCAGCAACGGGATAAATTGTTTTTTCAGAGCATCTATTTGGTTGGGGGTAAGCTCAGAAAAGCCATGTATACTTTCATATTCTTTATTTAGGAGTTGGAAGATTCCGTCTGCATATTTTAGGATCTCTTTCTTTGATTTTAATTTTACACTTTGCAATTTATACTTCTCGGCAATCGACCCTGTTATCTGGCTATATCTTACCGGAATTTCGTCAGGGACAGTTACCCTAAATTCAACCCAATCAACTTCCTTCTCAAAACCTAATTGTTCAATCATCTGAGAATAATAAGGATAGTTATATTTGCCGTAGGCTGTTGGGATTTCGTCAAAACCTTCGATAAGAATACCTGAAGCATCAAAATCGGAAAACCCGAGAGGGCCATGAATGCCAACGGCTCCTTTTTCGTTGGCAAACTTTACAACTGCCTGAATCAGGGCTTTTAAAACATCAATATCCTCAATAAAATCAAGCCAACCAAAGCGAACCAGTTGCTTGCCAACCTTTTTGTTGTACTTATGGTTTATGATTCCTGCTATACGCCCAACTATTGTATTGTCCTCATTGTAGGCCAACCAGTATTTTGCTTCACAAAAGTCAAAAGCAGGGTTTTTATCTTTTGATAAGGTTTCCAGCTCCGCCGAGATTAGGGGAGGCACATAAAATTTATTATCCTCATACAGTTTGTTGGGGAATTTGATAAACTTTTTCAAGTCGTTTTTGCTTGTAATCTCTTTGATTGTAATTTTCATATAATGTCTTTTACACTAATATCTAACACCTTAATTTTAAAGGTAGTATTTACTAATTATCCGATAAAACAGTTTTTCAGGTAGTATTCTTTTCAGGAACACTGAAAATTTTTGCAGAGGTGAGGCTATGACAAGCCTTACAGGTGCATTCTTCTTACGAATAAGTCTTTCAATTCTTTTGGCTAATTCATCCGGGTGTAAACCGTTCTTTTCATCTTGTTCTATTTGAGATAGCGTTTTGCCAAAATTTGGATAAACAGCTATCGAATCGTCCTTTTCAGCACATAACCTGTTTGCTGTAAATTGCGTAGCAAAATCACCAGGGTTAATTATTAGAACTTTAATATTGAATTGTTTGACCTCGTGATATAAAGCCTGGCAAAAGCCTTCGAGGGCGAACTTGCCGGCTGAATAAATTCCCTGATAGGGTAAGCCTATCAAACCGCCTATGGAGCTGATAGATATAATTAGACCGCCTGACTGCTTGCGCATAATTGGCAATACCGCTTGGGTAACTCTCACGGCTCCAAGAAAATTAACATCCATCAGGTGTTGAATATCAGTAATTTTGGTAAATTCAAGAGGAGCAGCAATCCCTACACCGGCATTATTTATCAGCACATCAATGCGTCCTTCCTTCTGATGCACCTCTTCGATTGCCTGTTTAACGGATTCATCTGAAACCACATCCATGAAAAGGTAGTTGACATTAGGTATTAAGTCAATCTCCTTACGCACAGTCCCATAAACCCTGTAATTGCCTTTTGCAAGCAGTTGAGCAATGGTAAAACCAAAACCGGATGAAATACCCGTTATTAAAACTACTTTCATGATTGTAGTATTGTTAGCATTATTATTATTCTATGCTTTGAAAACAGGGTGCTACATTGAGCTCTTTAAAAGCCCTGTTTATTTTTTCTATAGCTTCATCAAGTTGTTCGTAAGAGTGTGTAGCCATAAGGGAGAAACGTATCAGTGCATCCTCCTTCGAAACCGCAGGAGAAACAACAGGATTTACGAAAATACCCTCATCAAGTAGTATGCGTGCCAACTTCAAAACTTTCATATCATCCCTGACATATAACGGGATAATCGGAGTTTTGCTTTTACCTGTATCAATATTGGCACTAATGAAAGCCTGCTGTGCGTATTTGGTTAAATTCCAAAGATGTTTCATTCGTTCAGGTTCATTAAGCATAATATCAATGGCAGCACTAACGCTTGCAACGGAAGCTGGGGGCATGCTTGCGCTAAAAATTAATGCACGTGCATTATGCTTTAAAAAGTTAATTACCTCCTTGTCGCCGGCAATAAACCCGCCTACTGAGGCTAACGATTTTGAAAAAGTACCCATGATTAAATCTACATCCTGGGTCAGATTAAAATGGGAGGATGTACCTCTGCCATTTTGGCCAATTACCCCAATTGCATGTGCATCATCAACCATTAAGCTCGCATTATATTTTTCTTTCAATCGCACAATTTCCGGTAAATTAACAATATCCCCTTCCATAGAAAATATGCCATCAACAACAATCAGTTTATTTTTGTCTGGTTCACAAAGCATCAGTTTCGATTCGAGCGAGGACATATCGTTGTGGGCAAACTTAAGTATTCTGGCAAAAGACAACCTACTTCCCTCGATGATGGAAGCATGATCCTGAGAATCGAGTAAAAGGTATTCGTTGCGGCCACAGAGAGCTGAAATTGTTCCAAGATTAGCTTGAAAACCTGTGCTAAAGCAAACAGCTTCGTCCTTGCCAACCAGTTTGGCCAGCTTCTCTTCCAACTCTAGGTGAATATCGAGTGTCCCGTTAAGGAAGCGGGAACCCGAGCAGCTGGTACCATATTTTTCGATAGCTTTTATTGCGGCCTCTTTAATCTTAGGATGATTTGACAGGCCCAGATAGCTGTTAGAACCAAACATCAAAACCTTCTTCCCGTTAATGGTTACTTCAGTATCCTGCCCGGATTCGATTGCCCTAAAGTAGGGATAAATACCAGCAGCCATAGCCTGCTGAGGGATATCATACTGTTTGCATTTTTCAGAAAGTATTTTCATCGGATTAATATTATTAGTTTATGTTTTTCAATGATTCCATTTCGTTTACAGGTTCAATTATAGATGGGCGTTTTTTGAACACTACAAACTCGGCAAGCACAAAATTCACAATGCCGGATATTACCAATGCCGCAAGATTGCAGAATACTACATGCCAACCAAATAGTTTCTCGAATAGCAGCAGAAATGTCATTTTAACAATAAATCCCAAAACACAGGAAATGTTGAAAATGGCAAAGCGGGTTATAAAAGTCTTTTTGTTTTTTGTTGATATTCGTTTGTGCCATATCCAGTAGTAGGACAATAAAAAATTTGAAAATACCGCGATCTCAAACGAAATAGATGGTGCCACCAGGTAATGTCCAAAATATGTAGAAAAAATGAAAGATGAGAGACACCATAGAACCGTGGTATCGACCAATGTGCCAATAAGACGGCTTGCAACGAATTTTATATATATTTTTGCCATAAATTATGCTTTAGTATTTGGGAGGGTCGATATTCGCATATTTATTCTTATCAATAAAAAAGTTAACCAGGTAAATAAAGAAAAGAATAAAAGCAATAACAATGCCGATCACATCAAACAGGCTTAAAGCAACGCCATCAATTACAAAGTTCTGGGTTCCTGTTGGATAATATATAAAGAGTGTGTTTATAAGGATAACAATTAAACGAAATTCGGTGGGGCCTAGTTTATTGTAAGTGATCTTGAATTCCCCCTTAAGGTAGGTATTGATGTATGTTAAAACTGATAAGAGCAAATACCCTGCAAGAATAAGCATGGCTACTGCAAAGCTTATGTATGGAGAAAGCCCTGCACCCACACAAATGGCAAAAACCGTTAAACCATCAATACTGTGGTCAATGAAAAATCCGTATATCGGACGTTGAGCATTCCTTACACGGGCCAGTGTTCCATCAAGGCTGTCGCCAAACCAGTTCACTAACAAACCAAAAGAGGCTAACCAAAGAAAATAGCTTTCCAGGTTGGAAAGTATATAGCCCGCACTTGATATTAAGGCACCAATAAATCCTAAAACTGTTAAATGGTCAGAATTAATTTTTCGAGGTATTCTTAGTGCCATCCAAACTAACGCTTTCTTCTCCTTGCTATTTAAAATGGATGTTTGTATTCTTACTTCGGGTTTTTTACTGCTCGTCATATTAGTTATTGATTATAAGATTGTTATAATTGAAATACGAAACTCTTGACTGTTCAAGATTCGATACACACGTTATTCTTTTCCATAGGATAAGCAACATAATTTATTGCTGAAATTTTTCTCATAATTTAAGCCCTTTCTTTACCTGTCTTTTAAAGGTTTTAAGCATTAAATCATAATATGATTATCCGTAATTGTACCTAAGTTTTCCATACCAAGTATCTTCGACAGCTGCAACTAGTAGTCTATCAAATAGATTCACTCCAAAATATCGTCTATTTGTTTTGTAACAAAATTCATTCAAGTAATTTTGTAAATATTCGTCTTTTGTATGGTGGTTTATTCCAAGAAGGTTTCGCTTAGCGTTACTTATCATGGTATGAACCCACGGTAGGGCCTTGGAGGCCTCTTTCGGTGGGACTATCTTTTTTATGTGCTTTGCGCTTACCTTCTTAATCTTATTGAAACCTCGCCATCCATCGCTTTTGATTACAACCTCTGGCTTTGCATATGTTGACAAGGTATCATTCATGGTGCTGGACGATGAGTTGGGAATAACAATCATCTTAACGTACCGAAAGGCGGATGGTTTTTTGTGTTTTCTCGGTCGCCCTGGCTTCGGGTCAACCTTAGCCATAACCAGCACTGAACTTTGCTCTTGGCTACCACGACCTCGCTTTGTGGGCTCATCGGAAGATTCATCGTTGTGCGTTTTGAAGAAAGCGTTGTCCAGCTCCACAACGCCGTCCATTTCGTACTTGTCATCCCTTAGCCCCATGATGGCCCTAATTTTATGCATCATCGTCCAAATCGGCTCATAGCGTTTATGGCCCAACTGGCGCTGCACCTCAGCGGCAGATATGCCTTTCTTGGTCATAGACATGAGGTAAATCGTGTAGAGCCAGTACTGGTAAGGCAACTTGGAGGACTCCATTACCGTTCCGCTTCGCAACGTGGTTCTGTAGCCACACTTCTTGCAATCGTGAGACTTATGAGCCTTGTTCCAATAGTGAGAAGTATGTCCGCATCGTGCACAAACAATGCCTTTCTCCTCCTTAATTCTCCTGAAATGTTGAATGCAACTTTTCTCATCAGAATGCTGCTTTACAAAATCTATACAATTCATTTTCAATAAATTTTGTACAAATATAGTACTTTAGGAACATTAGCGGATAATCAAATTATATTAATTCAAAATGCTTTAGTTTTTTGTAGTGCTTTTTTTGTTGCATTTTCTCCTAACTCAATGAGTTCCTTTGCTCTGTAAAAATCAAAAGTGTTGGCAGAATCGTGCGGGATGTTAATTACCAAATCAGGTTTGTGTTTTTCAATACTCATTTTTGCAATTCTATGTATCATTGCCGATGTCGTACTGCTTAAAAGGGAGTAATATCCTTTGCTGCTCTTGTCTCCCGTTGAAATTAAGGTTAATAAGGGGTTTATCAACCTGTTTAAATATCCATTGTCAGTATTTTTTTCTTTTGGAATATCAACCTTTTTCTCACTATATAGATTCACTACTATCAGTATATCACCATTTTTTCGGAGTACATGTTCAATGGGAATTGGATTCAGAACGCCACCGTCAACAAGAATGGTATCAGTGTATTTTACCGGCGTAAAAACTGCCGGGATTGCAACGGATGCCCTGGCTGCTTCATAAAAACTTCCTTTTGTAAAAACCACTTCTTTTTCATGGAGTATATCAGTAGCAACGGCAGCAAAGGCGATGGGCATATCTTCAATATTCATATCGGGGATAAAAGTCTTCATTTTGTCAAAAACGCGTTCGCCCTTCAGCAAGCCATTAGAGGCAAGCGTAAAATCCATAAAGCCCCAGACATCCCTTTTGTTAAAGGAGCTTACCCAATGGGTATATTCATGTAATTTTCCCATGGCATAAAGACCTCCAATAACAGAACCGATTGAAGAGCCTGAAACCGAAGATATTTGAAACCCCTGTTTACATAGCTCATTGATAACCCCGATATGGGCAAGCCCCCTTGAGCCACCGCTTGATAGTACTAATGCCACATTCCGTTTCATGTTCTATACTTTTAGTTCATGTGAAAAATTTTCAGGATATTTTGCGCAAACATCAGAGTACAATTCAGCAATCTCTTTTCTAACTATACTAATATCTGTTGGATTGCAAATCACTTTTTTAATTCCGATTTCTTTCTTCCTATAATCAATGTATCCAACAATAATTGGAACATTTGCTCTATTTGCCATATAGTAATATCCTTTTTTCCAACGTGTGACTTTCGCCAAATGTCCTTCCGGCGATAACACTATATGCAGCTCTGTGCTGTTGTTAAATAATCCGGCTACATAATCAATATATTCTTTTGTGTTATCTACTGGAATTGAACCAAAAATTTGGAAAAAGTATTTCAATGGAAATTTGAAAAACTCTTTTTTTGAAAGAAATTTGTAATTTATGCCTAATTGCATCAGGTAAAGCTTTCCATAAAAGCCATCCCAGTAACTCGTGTGGGGAGCAAATATTACAACCGATTTTTTAAGAACAGGAAATTCACCTTTAATTTTCCATCCTAAAATATTTGTGAGAATATATCCTGATAGCGTTCTCATTTATCTGTTTATAATTTTTTAAGTAAAACAGCCCCACTTGAATACCCACCTCCAAAAACAGAAATTACAATCAAATCGTTTGGTTTAAAATTTCTCATATTTTGGGATAGCACGATTGGTGTACTTGCTGAACCGGTATTGCCGAATTGTTCAATATTTGTAAGAATTTGTGCTGTGTTTAATTTTAATTTTTTCGCAACAAAATCTGTAATTCTGGCATTTGCCTGATGAGGGATGAAATAATTCAACTGATTGACAGAAATATCGTTTTTGCGTAATATTTGTTCTGTTTCCTGTATCATATAAGTACACGCATATTGAAAAACGTCTTTTCCAAAAGGCATTTTTATACCTCCATTACCAGGTCTTAGGTATACGCCTTCTATACTTTTGCCAATGTTGCCTAATCCTGTGGTATTAATATCAATTACTTCTACATCTTCATTAGAATGTCTTTCATTGGATAAAACCACTGCTGCTGCACCATCGCCCCACAAAAAACCCGATTTTTCATCTGAATAGTCATTATAAACACTATTGTTTTCTGAAACAATAATTAAAGCGTTACTTGCTTTTTTATTTACAAAATAGCAATCAACTATTTCAAGTGCATTTATAAATGAAGAACATGCAGAATCAACAGTAAAACATTTAGCGTTAGCAATATTGAATTGATTTTGTACTGCATGAGCCAAAGTACCTACTGTATCGTAAGGTGTGTATGTTGCACCGATTATTAAATCAATTTCATTTAAGGATAGAGGCGATTCGAAAAGAACCTTTTTAACGGCTTCAATCGCCATTGAATTTGTATTTTCTTCGGGGCGAGTTCTTCGTCTTTGCTTAATACCGCATTTGGAAATAATGACTTCATCTGAAATATCGTAATTGTCTGTAAAAAAATCATTTGGAACAATTATTTCCGGGATGTATGAGTTTATATAGTTGATTATCATGTTATGAAGCTATTTTGGTGTTTGTATAGCTATTGTTTTAACTTCCTTACTGTAAAATCATCATCTGTCAACCCCGTGTCGTATTTTACATCCGACATTTGCATTTTGGTTTTATGGTTTTTCTTCAAGTCGGTCATTTCTATTTCCGAAGCATTCCAATAATCACCTATTTTTTTGAAAGTATATTTTGCTACTTTTACTTTTGTATTGCCTTTGTCGTAATACTCCATTAATTCAGGATAATAATCTGTTTTATTCACATGTACAATTACTTTTGAATAATCCGATTTACCACCGACAGGAGTTAATTCCAATACATATACATTGCCTTCAGTTTTCACTAATTTTGGGGTGTACTTTACCGAGAATAGCACAGATTCCATATCGTCATAAGAAAAATCGGTGCCTGCAAAGTTTTGATTTTTAGCACTGGTTGCAATTCGTCTTTCTTTACCAAATGCGGGTAAATACAAATACATTACATCATTAGGCAATGACAACACAGCAATGCCAGATTGCGAAGCAGGAGCAGTAAAACGAAATATTCGTTTATCGGTTCCTTTTTGCTGTATGGTTGCTTCACGAATTTCCTGTTTCCCATTTTTGTCAATAAGAATGATTTTATTCTTACCAGTCATGTCTTTGGGAGAATACATAACATCGTCCATTTTTTTTAAAATGGTACTTGCGTCTTGTGCATTGGCTGAAAAAACGCTTCCAGCTACGATGATGGCGGTCATTACCGCTGTTTGAATTCTTGATTTCATACTTTTTATTTTTAATTGTTAATGATTATTTGCTATTATTTTACGTTTTCGGTTCACAAGGATTAAAATAACCGGTAATAGCGTTAAAGCGCCAAATCCGGAGCCAATCATGCTTATGGCAACCAGTAAGCCGAAATTTTGCAAGGGTACGATTTGTGAAAAAAGAAGCACTAAAAATCCTGCTGATACCGATATAACATTGATAATTACAGCTTTTCCACTAAGCAATATGGTTTCTTTTATAGCTTTTTCAGCATCTCCGTGGCTTATCAAATGCTTATTGAAACCAGTAATTACATGGATAGAATAATCGATGCCAATACCCAAAGCAATACTGGCCACAAGTACGGTAGCAATATCAAGGGGGATACCGGTTATACCCATAAACCCGAATAACACAATAATAGTGGCAACAACGGGTATGGCGGCAAAAATCCCTTTTGTACCGGAACGTAAAATCAAGCCCACAATAAGTACAACCATAATAATGGCTATCAACAAACTGTTATACTGGCTATTTATCAAACTACTGTTGAGCTTAACATACACAGACGGCATGCCAGTCAATTCAATTTTACAATGTTCGTTTGGGTTATCCTCGATGAACCGGTTCATTTTTGCAGTAAACACCTCAAGTTCCTTACTATCAACCGATGCAAATTTCGATTGGATAATTCCTTTTGATAGGTCATTGTTCACGAGTTGGGGCATAACTTCCTGCCCATCGAGCAGAAACCATAATTGTTCAATTTTTGCCTTGTCGTCGGGAATTTTTTTACCCTCGCCCATGGCATCGTTCATTTGTTCAATCAAGTCTGCTACCGACTGTGTTATTTCAATATTTGGGTCTTCCTTCATGAAATGTTCGGTACTAATCATCATCTTCAGCACCTCTGGACTTTGCATATCTCCTTCAAAAACAACAAATACCGGTAACGAGCCACCAAATTTTTTCTGCATAACATCCTCTGCAACCCTTGTAGGATTATCTTTTTTAAAATAATCGGCCATGTTAACGCTGGTTTTTATCAATGTTATGCCACCAATGCATAACATTAGCAGTACTCCCCAACCTGTAAGTGTGTATTTGGGATGTTTTAACAGAAAATTTACTAAGGGCAGCAAAATTTTGTGGGTTAATATGGTTTGCTTTTCTTTGTTTTCGATTACGTTTTTTTTGCTGTACATTGATAAACCCGATATAAGTGCGGGAACAAAAAACAAGGATAACATTAAAGCGATTAGTGTACCTACCGCAGTAAATATCCCGAAATCTTTTATCATGGTGAGGTATGCTCCAAAAACAAACGATACGAAACCTATGGCCGTGGTTACTGCTGCAAGTATTACAGGAACCGTGATATATCCAAGTGATTGAATTAATGCCTTTTTTCTGTCGGTAAGTTTATTGTGGTTTATACTATTGAGCACATGAATTGTATAAGCACTTCCTACAGCAAGCAACACAACAGGAATTATATTTGAAATAATTGTCAATTCATACCCTGTTACTGCCATTAAACCCATTGTCCATATAACGGCCAGGCCTGCTGTGAGCAACGGCAACAATACCCCTCTAAAAGATTTGAAACTCAACAATAAAATAATGGCTATTACGATGAAAACGATGGGAATAAGCCAAACCATATCCGAAATAATCAAATCGTTAATGTCGTTCATCATCATGGGGAGACCACCAAAATAAGTTGTCTCGGGCAAATCCAATGCTTCAATTTTATCCTTAATTTCTTTTGCAACAGCCTGTTTATCTCCCTCGGGGATAAGTGTAAACATTATTGCGGTTGCCGTTCCATCCTCTGAAACAACAGCTCCCCTATACATTTCTTTAGAAAAAACATAGTTTTTCAGGCTGTCTAATTGCGATTGCTCAACGGGTATCGGTAATTTGTTTTATATGCTGAATGACTTCTGCTTTAAAAACATCATCGGTTTCCAGAACAATCATTCCCATATCGTTTCCGCCAAACTGTGTGCCTATCTCCTTGTACAACCGGGCAGCAGGGTCGTCATCGGGCAAAGAGCTTATTATATCAGCGTTTATATGCAAGTCTTTTGCCTGATAACTAAAGAATACGGTTAAACCTACAACGGCTATAATTATAAGCCATTTAAATTTCACT
>JAGVVH010000267.1 GCA_019135895.1 Bacteroidota bacterium
TATGTTTTGAATCCTTCTTCCATTGCTGTTGTCGGAGCTTCACGTTATCCTGTCAAAGTTGGTTATAAGGCAGTCGAAGGATTGTTAACCTGGGGCTACAAAGGGAAAATATATCCCGTTAATCCGAGAGCCGACGAAATACAGGGATTTAAAGCCTATAAAACGGTGAAAGACATCCCTTATCCGGTAGATCTGGTATACATTGCAGTGCCGGCTCATCTTGTAAAAATGGTGCTGGAAGATGTGGTGGAGAAGAAGGCCAAGGTGGTTGTAATATCCACCAGTGCATTCAAGGAAATAGGAAGAGGGGATCTTCAGGACCAGTTGACAGAGTTTTGCAGGAAAAACAAATTGCCGCTCGTGGGACCCAATCTGGTTGGAATGGGAAGTCCTTATCTGGACTTTGATTGCGGTTTTGTTCCTTATCTGCCGGTAGCTGGTCCAATAGGTATGATTTCCCAGTCAGGAGCAAACCTGGTTGCAGCAATCGGATCATCAGAAGCAATGCATCTGGGAATGAGCTTCTTTGTAGGACTTGGCAATAAGGCGGATGTCGACTTTTCGGAGTTTATCCTGTACGGGAAAGAGGATAAATACACGAAATGTCTGGCTACCTATATTGAAGGACTAGACAGCCCCGAGGCATTTATTGAAGCTTGCCGTGACACGGTACCGCACAAACCCGTGGTTGCAATAAAGGTTGGAGGGTCAAAAATAGGCATTAAAGCAGCATTTGCCCATACGGCATCCGAAAACGAAGGCACCGATGATGCTCATTATGATAAAATATTTGAAAAAGCAGGGGCAATACGGGCTACCACCTGGCAGGAATTCCTGGATATTGCTTTGGCCCTCGGCACCCAACCGCCTTTAAAAGGAGACAATATTGTTATGATCACTAACGGAGGCGGCTCAGGCCTGTTATCCTGCGACCATTTTGAAAGGATGGGGATGCCGATGAAAGAACTGAACGAAATATCGCCTATGCTTGGCTTTAAGATCAGGGCATATATGCCAATGTTTGGTTCTCCGCTTAATCCTGTTGACATTTCCGGTACGGCAAACGCAATACAGTACAAAGGAGCCATAACACAGGCCATCCGTGATGCAAATGTAGATGCTTTGTATGTTTCAATCTGTCCCACTGCCATGACAAGTATTGAGGAAATTACAGATGTGATACTGGAGGTTTACAATACTCATAAGCATTTGGGCAAACCCTTCGTGATGGAGTGTCAGGGCGGCAACGAATGTTACGATGCAATCCGCAAATTCCGTGATGCAGGAGTCCCGGCATATCCCACGGCCGAACAAGGCGTTAATGCTTTGATAGCTTTAAGAAAATATGCACGCATCAAGGAAAAGTTTTCCAAACAGAAATGATTTTAAGTGTTGGATTAGCTGTTTTTTGATTGTCTGTTTATTTCGTGAACTATTTTGCCGTGCCGGGTTCAAAACCCGACACGGCAAAATACTTTAAATGACGGGGAAACCCGAATAAGTGTTATCTGAGGTAGTAAGACACTTCAGAAAGGGAGGTTTGTGCGATTCGCACAAAGTTTCAAACGCTTCGTATTCCAACATACTGTCAATCTTAACCAAGTACCTAATCATCTGCAATATAGTATAGTAGATCAGTAAATAGTTTCAGGCGGAGAAAAAAGTGTTGACAAAATAGATTTAATTACTACTGATGCTACAG
This sequence comes from Bacteroidota bacterium, assembly GCA_019135895.1. Classification (GTDB taxonomy): domain Bacteria; phylum Bacteroidota; class Bacteroidia; order Bacteroidales; family WCHB1-69; genus JAGVVH01. Next base: position 1,703 of record JAGVVH010000267.1, read on the forward strand.
GTCGATGTCACTGGCTTTCTGCACCGCGAGAATCTTCTGGCTAAAGAGGAACGTTAAGTGGTCGGCGGTGCGGCCTGCCCCGGCTACCGCCGGGGACTCCTCCTCGTGTCATGGGTTTTTGCCAACGCGAGAATAAAGCAATAACAGCATATCCCTGCATCGCACCACGAGTGCAAAAACACGCGCCACCGCGACTCGACGCCAACAAAACATACCGCCCAACCGTTACCACACAGTTAAAAATATCCAGGAAGAATTGGAAAAATTAAATAATGTACATATATTTGTACGCTAACATGTACTAGTTTATTGATGCCATGATAACAACAACAATATCAGACTTCAGAAAAGATATCAAGAAATATCTTGATAACGTTACCCAGAATTTTGAAACTCTAATAATCAATAGAGGCAAAGATACAGGTGTCGTTATCATGTCTATTGATGAATATAATTCGTTGGCTGCAACCCAGCATGAACTTTCATCAAAAGCTAATGAGAAACGACTAGATTCTGCTATAGAAAAATTAAAAAGTAAAAAGGCATTTCAAAAGGAACTGCTCGAACAATGAAATACATTTTCGTTGATGAGTCTTGGGAAGACTATCTCTATTGGCAGAAGACCGATAAGAAAACCTTGAAAAGAATTAATGAGCTTTTGAAGGATATTTCCAGAAGCCCCCATACAGGTATTGGAAAACCAGAGCCACTGAAATTTAAGTATAAAGGATTCTGGTCTCGTAGAATTGACGGAGAACATAGGCTAATATACCAGGTTAAAAAGGACGAGATATGGATCGCTAAGTGCAGATTCCATTATGATTAATAATAACCGTGTGATAACAGGTCGGTATATGTCATTGGCGCTTCGCACCACGAGTGCAAAAACACGCGCCACTGCGACTCGGCACCAACGCCACATACCGCCCAACCGTTAGGTGCAAGTTTGACGCAATCTAAAGAGCAATAAAATCATCTAATAATTAATGAAAAGCTATGAGAAAATATATTTTAATATTTATCGGACTGATACTCTTTGTTACGTGTGAAAAAGAATGAATTCAGTCAAACCTAAAATTATGTTCGGATGAATATTTTTATTATTCCGGAGGTTCAAAAATATTTCTAAAACATTCATTAAATGAAGTCTGGATTGTATTTAAACAAAAAGACTTAACAGGAGAATTGGCAAAATCAATTTTAGAAAAGTATTCCTTCATAAGCACAGACAATCTCTCCTCTGACAGTTACTATGATCAAATTCGGGCAATTATTAATGAAAATTGGGATTGTTCAGACTTCAAAAATTACTTAAAAGAATTAAATAAGGATATTGAAATATCCTCTGCTACACCAGTTTTTTATTTATCCGACGATGATCCTATGACTTATTGGATTTTATTAAGTGAAGTGCTTACTGAATATGACAACGAAAAAATAACTGAATCCGAATTTATAAAGTATGCAGAAACATTAAATTTAGAATTAATTGAATCAAAATATTTAATACAACACTTTAAAGTTAAGGATGTAGAAACAGGATTTGAAGCGTTAGAGATAGCTAATGAGATTTACGAAAGTGGAAAAATTCATTATTCACATCCAAATTTTATTACATACAGGACATTACATTAAAACTAGCGCCCAATAAATAGGAATATGAGCAGTCTGCATCCCGAATGAATCGGGACAAGCGATTATTCCATTTTGCCGGATATAGCTTTCCCGATTGCGAAAGAGTCGCAAATCAAAATGGCTAANNNGTAAAACCCGATTTCTTTCTCATAACCAGAAATTTTAATGTGAAACGATTTCAAATTATGAAAAGAATCGGGTACTTTTGAAAGGCTATCCCGCCAAAGCGGGATTTAGTTCAACAAGCGGTCATACGCAATTGCCGGGTTTGAGGGGTTGCCAATGCTGGTTCTTTTAGTTATCTTTCCGGTAACTCGAAAAGCGAGCGCTCCGAAGCGGCAACTGCGTATACCGCCGACCGTTAGCAAACATGGTAATGCAGTAGCCCAAAAGATGACAATAAACTATTAATAAGTGATTTATGATTGGTGATAAAACATATATATCTATAGGAGATTTCATAGATTTATATTATAAAGTTAAGCAAAAAGGATATAATGAATTATTGTCAAAATTTCATTTGTCAAATAAAGGTCGAACATTATCAAAATGGAATACAATTTCATCGTCATCTGATTTTTGGATAATTCCTGAAATTCGTTGTCGTTGGAATGAAAAATGCACAGGTAATCCTAACATAGAATATGAGGATTATGTTGTTTCAAAATATTTTTCAAAGTCAAAAGGTCTCAAAATGCTATCTGTTGGTTGCGGGACAGGTGCCCGAGAACGGAAATTTGCAAAGTATCCAAACTTCAATTTGATTGAAGGAGTTGACATGGCAGAAAAACAGATTGATGAAGCAAGAAATCATGCTTCTGATTTAAAATTGAATAATATAAAATATATTGTTGGAGATTTTACAACTCATATATTTGAGCATAGTACTTATGATGTTATTCTCTTTAATTCTAGCTTACATCATTTTAAAGATATTCATAACATATTACAAACAAAAGTATTGCCATTATTGAAAGATGGAGGGTATCTTTTGATATTTGAATATGTTGGTCCTAAAAGACTTCAATGGACAAAGCAACAATTAGAGTTTGCAAATAAATTATTGACTGATTTACCATTAAAATATAAAATTCGATTTAATAGCAAATCAATAAAACGTCGTATTTATCGACCTGGACTTTTCAGGATGCTGCTTGTTGACCCATCAGAAGCAATTGATTCTGATTCAATCATACCTTCAATACATAATCATTTTAAGATAATTGAAGAAAGGAAAATAGGATGGGATATTTCTCACCTTTTATTTAAAGATATTGCGCATAATTTTCTAAATAATGACAAGGAAACTCAAAAGTTGCTATCGTATTTATTTGATAAAGAGGACGAGTATTTGTCAATGACAGGAGGTAGCGATGCTGTATTTGGAGTTTATCAAAAATAAAAAAGCACGTTTGCTAATAAATAGGAATATGAGCTGCATCCCGAATGAATCGGGACAAGCGATTATTCCATTTTGCCGGATATAGCTTTCCCGGTTGCGAAAGAGTCGCAAATCAAAATGGCTAACAACAACGAGGTGATAATTCTCTTTGCAGGAACGATTCCGGAGATCGTATCCGGGGCAGTTTCCTGACCATTACCATCCGGCCTGTTTTGCACACGGGGCAAATACAATTGCCTGTTCAACAAAAGTAAAACCCGATTTCTTTCTCATAACCAGAAATTTTAATGTGAAACGATTTCAAATTATGAAAAGAATCGGGTACTTTTGAAAGGCTATCCCGCCAAAG
>JAGVVH010000495.1 GCA_019135895.1 Bacteroidota bacterium
ATAATTGTTATCTATTCCATGTCTATTATACTTAGAATAGAAATAATCATAGGCTCTTTCTACTGTCCATTGAGCCGTTGCACCATTTACCTTCTCTCCGGGAGCACTCCATGTGTTAGTCGAATTGTCAATGTGGGATCTTATCCACCACGCCGCAGTACTATAATTTTTTGTGCATATATACCCTCGCGTTTCGTCTTTTAATATGTAATCCCAGTTTGGTAGTCCTCTATATGTAGTTGTAAAGGATTTGGTTCCATTATAGAGTGTATATACTGTACCAGTTGATTCATTCCGAGTTAATGATAATGATTTCTCGATGGATCCATTTAAAGCATTAATGTATGTGGCATAATGAAACCACGGATCAACAGACAGCAATTCAAATTTGTATACAAGTAAACCCCCAGACTGATTTTTACCGTGTTGGCTAATAATAATCAACTCTCCAGCAGGCCTCCAGGAAGGGTGTTCTTTGTTACCTTTCTTCTCTTCCTCCCAATCAGGATCTTCCCAAGCCCACTCGTTTGATTTGAAATTTTTTAATGCAATCTCAAGCGCTTCCTTTTCACTAAGGCTGGGTTTGACACTTACATCAATATTTTCAAGGATTTCACCATTTGCTATTTCGGCTATTCCATTTTTCTCATGGATTAAATAAGTGAAGTTTTCAACTTTTAGTCCTTTATAATACTGCTGGTAAGAGTGATGGTGTATACCCAAGTCATCTTCTTCTGTTTTTGTTTTTATCATTTCATCTGAGTTACCCAGACCAAAAGCATCTTTGTATCGTGTGAAGATTTCGTCGTGGGTCAGTTTCTTTCCTTTATCCAAATATACCCAACCAACATCGTCAACCTTGACAGCGATCTCTTTGATTTTTTGATTGTTTGGATCCATTGTTTTTGGTCCTACCTGTGATATGGCAGGGACAGTTCCAATTAGAATTAGAACGACCAAGAAAAAATGCAGCTTTTTCATAACGTTAATTGATTAAGTTTATTTATATGGTTAAATACAACTAAATCAATATATTAATTAAAAATGTCCAGAAGATCCACACACCCTCTTTTGGCACCTCATACCGTACATGTCACTTGATGGCCATTTGTGACACGATTTTTTGATCTTTTTTTACAGATAATGTAAAATATTTCCATTTTGACCGAAGAAAGGGTATATGTAAAAGGAAGGAAGGGGTAAAAGCAAGTGTTTTGCAGCGAAGGGAAGGTCGCAGGGAAGGGCTGCAAATCTATTGCTTGTGCGTCGGCTTTTAATTTATTAATCGACTTGGCCTTACAGCTAACGTTCGGCGGTATGTGCAGTTGGCGCAGAGTCGCGGTGGCGCGTGTTTTTGCACTCGTGGTGCGATGCAGGGTTATGATGGTTATTACTTTATTCTCGCGTTGGCAAAAACCGTGACACCACCAGGGGGTCCCCGGCGGGAGCCGGGGCAGGCCGCACCGCCGACCACTTAGCGATCTTCTTTAGCCAGAAAGTTCTCGCGGTGCGGAGCGCCAATTGCATATACCGACCTGTTAGCACAAGTTTCTTTATTGTGGCGTTAAGATAAAACCATCCTGAAGCAAAAAAGAGTCATGGGTGTGTTGTTATATTTCTCTTTTTTGTTTTCTTTTTCTTTAGGCAATGCTTTTTTATTTATTCGACTGTAATGATTTGTTCTATTGATCTTACAGTTCCAAGTTATATTATTAAAGCGAACCTAATAATACTATCATGGCTACAACATCTACAATACCTATTATAATGCTAGCAACTGCAAAACCTTTTCCTTTGTATCTTTGAGGATTCTTTTTGATTTTAGATAGACTAATGTTTCCAAATACAATAGCAATAATTCCAAGCGGAATAGAAGCAATAAATAGACCAACAAGTGACGAGACAAATCCAGCTAAACCCAAGCCTTCAACCTTAGCAGGAATCGTATTTGTTGATGACAAATAATTCTGATTTGGATAATAATCTTGGCTTGGGATTGCAGTGTCTTGAGGACCAAAAAGATCGCTTGTCCCATTTGAATAAAGAACCTTGGTAACATCTGATTTTAGTACTGATATTATTGGACCAGTCAGATTATTACATCTTCTGTATTTTAATTCACTTTGCCCGATTTCTTCAACTCGTCCAATAATGATTGATCCAGATTTAAGAATGATTGTATCACATTTAACTTCTTGTATTTTGTTAGTATCCTGTTTGGCTTTACTTTCGTTGTAACTGCTGGAGACAGATGGCACTTTTACATTATAAATTGGATGAAAAGTATTATCAATTGAAGCCATAAGGCTTTTATTATATTGTATTATATTGATTTGACTATTGCTCTCAACAGCAGCGATGGGTACATAAGGTATATATTCTTTTTTCTGAACTATTTTAGAGCGATGTAATTTTTGGCTTTTAAATTTATTATTATGAGCTATATAACGATGATTAGTCCTGATTTTACGTTGAGCTCTATAATCACTCTTTGAGAGTGAAATCTCTGGACATGATACTGCTTTTCTCGTGGTGTTACAAGATAGATTTGCAGTTGCTAAAATAATAAAGACTAATAAGGATGAAATGATGCTCTGTTTTGTTCTCATGGTAATGTGTTTTAGGTTATTAAGAAAAGAGAAAATATTTGAATTGCAAGATCTATGAAGCCAGGGTCAAATAATGTGACAATGAAAATTTCGCATAATCTAGATTATCTGGTCTTTAGCTGAAATTTGTGCTAACGTTTGGCGGTATGTGGCGTTGGCGCAGAGTCGCGGTGGCGCGTGTTTTTGCACTCGTGGTGCGATGCAAGGATATGATGGTTAAAACGTAATTCTCGCGTTGGCAAAAACCGTGACACCAGAAGGGGGTCCCCGGCGGCAGCCGGGGCAGCCTGTGCCGCCATTAACGGTCTTTCATTTTAACCAGAAGATTCTCGCGGCACAGAAGCCAATGACATATACCGACCTGTTAGCATTTCGTGCCAATTAGGATTCTCAAAGTCATTTCACTTCATTGAATTTGTAATTCTCTGTCTTATTAGTAATCTCTATAAACAACAAAATCACATTTAAAAACCACATTTTAGAAATAAAAAACCTGCAACAACAGCGATACATTTAATTGATATTTAACCTTTTTTGTTTTAAAGCGTTGGTAGCAATACGCTTATCTGTCTTTTTTATTTGTAGGGACCATAAAAATCAACCCTCTAAAAAATACAACCGCAAGACATACTATTACTACGAATGGTAAGTCACGCAAGAATTCACCCCAAGTTAAGGGATTATCACTAAAAATTATAAAATTCATCATTATCATTAATTCAACGACAATAAAGAGTATAAAAAAACGAATCAAAAATTTAATATATTCTTTCACTAGTGTCCGGTTAAGAATCCCATAATGATAATTGGTTTTCATCGGACTGGTTATAGATTAAGTTTTTATTGTTAA
>JAGVVH010000407.1 GCA_019135895.1 Bacteroidota bacterium
AAGGACCTGGCCGACCTGCTCCCCCACAATTTTAAGAAAGCCCAAACCGTAACCAACTGAAGTCACCTTTCAAAGTACTGTGAATGTTTTGGAGAAACTCCGAAAGAAAAGAAGCGTTAGCATTGAAACAATACAGAGTTCACCGAATGCTTACTTTGTTTCCCTGTATTCCTGTACTTGATAATTACAATATGAGAATTCTTTTTGCAATTCATCTATCATTTCTTTTGTGTGAAATTTCGGTACTGCAGTTGTCCTCAATTGATAATCAATACCGGATTCTTTGAGTATTTCAATAGATTCTTCAACCTTCAGGAGCAATTGCCGGTCTTTTACGCGGCAAATATTCTGGTACGATTCTATTTCCAGAACGGTTTTAATATCCATAGCGACATAATGAAGCAAATCAGCTTTTAATAAGTCTTTTAAAACCTCCGGTGAAGATCCGTTCGTGTCTAACTTTACGGCAAAGCCCATTTTTTTAACATTTACAATAAAAACTTTCAAATCTTTTTGTATTGTCGGTTCGCCGCCGGTAATGACTACTCCATCCAGCCAGTTCTTTCTTGTTGAAAGAAAGTCAAAGATTTCGGTTTCCGGGATGTCTTCCGATCGTTCCATCAGTTCGGGATATACCAATTCAGGATTGTGACAATACCCGCAACGAAAATTACACCCTTTAGTAAAAATAACGGCTGTCGTTTTTCCTTCCCAATCAATAAAGCTTTGCTTTGTGAATCCGCCTATCCTCATTGTTAGCTCTCTATACCTATTCTCGCCTTTATGCCCCGATTGTAATAATGTTTGATCTCTTTCATTTCAGTGACCAAATCGGCAAATTCAATCAATTTATCAGCAGCATATCTGCCGGTAATAATTATTTCCGTTTGTTCGGGTTTTCTTTTGAGTACATCAATCAATTCTTCAACACTGAACAAATTGTAATAGATGGCAATATTGGCTTCATCCAAAACAACAACATCGTATTGGCCGGATAATATGATTTCCGAAACTTCCTGAAAACCTTTACGGGCTATATAGCCCATACTGTTTTATGGTAATTTGAGGCAGAAATCGCTGAATTGACTTTACCTCCGAATATATTTGCCCTTTTACAAACTGGGCAAAGAAAACTTTCTTCCCTGCCCCGACAGCTCGAATTGACAACCCGATAGCTGCAGTTGTTTTCCCTTTGCCATTGCCCGTGTAAACTTGTATGTATCCTTTCATTTTTTTGAAACCGTATGATATCGTAAAACAGGAAATTTATATTGGGCATATTTAAAAGCTCCAAACATTACGCTGCAGAAAACTAAATCGCCTAAAAGCGTATTTTTAAAGAAAGGAATTCCTGCTGCGTAACAAGTGATCAGTCCGCTTAAAGATTTTGGATACATTGTGTCTGAAGCCCAAACCCCAAAATTTGAAATAAGGAAGAAAAGCACAGATGCCGATAAGGAGGCAACAATTAATCTTTGAGGTTTTACCTTTTTTAAAAGAACAAAACCGACCAGACAAATTAGTATGAATGCCCCATAAGTCCAGTAAAAACCGTCGTAACCCCAAACAAAACGATCGAAATACCGGCCGTAAACTACATTGTTAAGCACAAGGTCGCTCAACCACATGCTTACAATAGGAATAAAGAATGCAAGGTAACGTTGCGTAAAATAGGCCGTACCAAATAAAGCCATGGCCCCGATCGGGGCAAAATTTGACGGATGTGGAATCAGCCGGCTGAATGCGGCCAAAAGAATGAGCAATGTTATGGTTGAAATTCGAAGTGATATGTTTTTTTTCATGTTTTGTGTTATTTAAAAACTATAAACTACTTGTTTTTCATTTCTTTTCTGACGGTCTTTATAAACCGGGGGTTCCGTTTTGTTAATGTCGAACAGTTTCCTGTCCTTAAATTCCTGTCGCTTACCATCGTTCCATTGGTTAACAGGGCGCATATAACCTACAATCCGGCTATAAACCTCGCAATCCGATTCACATTCCGGGCATTTAAAATGTTCGCCTGCAATATACCCGTGCGAAGGACAGATACTAAATGTTGGCGAAATGGTAATGTAGGGTAGGTGAAACTGGCTTGTTATCTTACGGATAAGGTTTTTGGCAGCTATGCCGGGCATATTTTTTTCTCCTGTGAATAAATGCAATACTGTTCCACCTGTATATTTTGTCTGCAAATCATCTTGCAATGTCAAAACTTCATAAATATCATCCGAGTAATTTACAGGTAAATGTGTCGAATTGGTATAGTAAGGAGCTGCCCCGTCTTTGTATGCCTCCTGATTTGCCGTTATAATGTCCGGGTACTGGACGGTATCGATCTTTGCAAAACGATATGCTGTGCTTTCTGCCGGAGTGGCTTCCAAATTGTAAATATTATCCGTTTCTTCCTGAAAATCCTTTAACACATTACGCATGAAATCCATTATTTTTATGGCAAAAACTTTACTATCCCGATGGGCAAGATTTTTACCCAGAAAATTCAGGCAACATTCATTCATTCCGTTTATACCGATGGTTGAAAAGTGATTTTTCCAATAACAATTATAACGTTGAAATACATGTCGCAAGTAAAATTTTGAATAGGGATAAAGTCCCTTCCCCGTGTAATTTTCAATGGTTTTACGTTTGATTTCCAAACTGTCTTTTGCCAGCACCATGAGGTTTCTAAGACGTTGAAGCAATTTTTCTTCCGACGTTGCTTCATATCCCAATTTGGCAAGATTAATCGTTACAACGCCTATCGAACCTGTTAATGGATTTGAAGCAAATAAACCGCCACTACGTTTATTAAGTTCACGTTTATCCAATCGCAAACGGCAACACATACTGCGAACATCGTCGGGTTTCATGTCAGAGTTAACAAAATTCGAGAAGTAAGGAATGCCATATTTTGCCGTCATTTCCCAAATCCCTTCGTATTCGGGGTTTTCCCATTCAAATTCAGGAGTTATATTGTAAGTTGGTATTGGAAATGAAAACAAACTGCCATTGGCATCTCCCTTTAACATTACTTCAGCAAAAGCTTTATTGAGCATGGTCATTTCCGGCTGATAATCGCCATAAACCTCATTCAATACTTTGCCTCCCCAAACAACAGGTTCATTTTTCATAAAGTCGGGAACGACCAAATCCATTGTAATATTCGTAAATGGGGTTTGAAAACCGACTCTTGTGGGGATGTTTATATTGAAAAGAAATTCCTGCATGGATTGTTTTACCTGCTCATAGGTAAGATTATCCTTTCTGATAAATGGGGCAAGAAGCGTATCAAAATTGGAGAAAGCCTGTGCCCCGGCTGCTTCGCCTTGCATAGTGTAGAAGAAATTCACAATTTGACCCAGTGCCGTTCTGAAATGTTTTGCGGGTTTGCTCTCTGTTTTTCCTAAAACACCTTTGAACCCCGATAACAATAAGTCTTTTAAATCCCAACCAACGCAATAAACACTTAAAAAACCCAAATCGTGAATATGGAAATACCCTTTTTTATGGGCTTCTGATATATTGTCGGGATATAATTTTGTGAGCCAGTATTGCGAGGTTATCAGGGTAGAAATATGCTGGTTCAGACCTTGAAGCGAGTAAGCTGAATTTGCACTTTCTTTAATGCGCCAATCATTCATCCCCAAATAATCGTCCATGGCATCAATATTACCAAAAAGTTCCTTAGCATTTCTCGATTGTTCCCTTTGTTTCCGGTAAAGTAAATAGGCTTTTACAAGTTCAAAACTTTCCTGCTCAAATAGGACCTTTTCAACAATATCCTGCACTTGTTCCACAGTAGGATATTCAGTTTGTTGTTTTTCAATTAGTTTTTGTAAAACTTCAATGCTTAATGCTTTTGCTTTTGCCCTGTTTGGATTACCAATGGCACGCATAGCCTTAAAAATAGCATGTTCAATTTTCTCTACCTGAAATTCCGCAATAACCCCATTGCGCTTTACAATTTTTTTAAAAATAAGTTCACCATTCATAACACTATGAATTTAAAAGTTAATAAATGGTAACCTGCGGGAATGTAAAAGAATAATTACAGTGGTAATTTCTCTCTCGCCTTTCACCCGAAAGCTACGATATTTTTATCCGGCAGGTCTTCTGACTTGTCCCGGTTTTATCGCCTTCCCATCCTAATATATCAGAACAGTGGCAGGAGTGATAAAACCATATCTTGAGACTTACAGCTACGGGGATAGTTCCTGATTTTCACAGGATTCCCTTTTAATCAAATAAGAACCGAATACAATTACAAAGAAAAATAGAATAATTAAAGCATGGTCAATTTTATCAAAATGTTTATGAACAAGTTTTTAAACAATTGCGAAATCTTTTAATTGGGGTCAATATAACACGACGTAGCCGTCACCCGTGCCATGCACAAACTGTCGCTGACCGCTGCAGGTGAAATCATGGGATTCACGGGAAACTGATATTTTAATCACGGAACCACATTAACAATTTCGTATGAAACGAATCTTAGTTTTTATTAGCGGGTTGTTCTCCCATTCAAGGAACCGTTAAGCCTTCAGAGAGTTATACCTCAACGGATAGAGTGACCCAAATCAGGCAGAAACTGATAGACAGGGATAGAAGTTCCGTACTGGTCTGTGCCCATCGGGGTGATTGGCGAAATTTTCCTGAGAACTCATTGGAGGCAATCGATAATGCCATAAAAATGGGGGGGTTGATATCGTGGAGTTGGATGTTAAAATGACGCTTGACAGTGTACTGATACTGATGCATGATAACTTGCTTGACCGCACTACCACGGGGAAAGGAGCGGTTTCACAGATCCCATACGATTCAATCAAAGTATTGAAGCTTAGGAACGGATGTGCCATTCGCACAATCCATTCCGTTCCAACGCTGGAGCAGGCTCTTATCCATGCCAAGGGAAAGATTATGCTGAACCTGGATAAGGCTGATGCTTATTTCGACCAGGTATATGCTCTGCTTGAGAAAACAGGTACTACGCGACAGATAATTATGAAAGGCTCCCAAAATGCCAGTGAAGTTCAAAGATTATATGGCAATTATCTCCAGGAGGTCATTTATATGCCTATCGTAAATCTTGACAAGCCAACCGCCCGCCGGCAGATCGATCTTTTTATCAAAGATTTCAATCCTGTTGCTTTTGAATTGTTGTTCGTTAACGATACAAACCGTCTGGCTAAAGAAGTGGAAAAGATCATTGACGGACGCTCTATTATATGGTATAATACTTTGTGGGACACCATGGCGGGAGGGCACGACGATGATATGTCACTTATAGATCCGGACCGGGACTATGGCTATCTGATAGACGAACCTGGGGCACGCATCATTCAAACCGACCGCCCTCAGATGTCACTTGATTATCTCAGGGGTAGAGAATTGCACGATTGATACATGCCTGGTAAGTGGGTTCTTCCTTCCGGTACTTATTCATTATTTTCGTGCTTGGAGGGCATGTTTCCCCCTTGCGTTCCGTAGGGATGAGGGAACGACGGAGGGACTAGCAATTAGCAATTAGCAATTAAATATTAAAAATTAAAAATTTGTCAATGCCTAAATCACGTGGACTGATTGAACCATTGTTGAACCTTTGAACGAGGGAACGAAGAGACTTAGAGACTAAGGGATTAGCAATGAGCAATTAACAAGTTGAACTTTTGAACGGCACGTAGTGCCTTTGAACGCCGAAGGCATTGGACAATTGTTGAACCTTTGAACGATAGGTGTATCAATCCGTGTGAATCTGTGGTGAAATTCATAAATCTGAAATCTCATTGAAACATGAACCAGAAGAAACCAGAAGAAATCTTCATTGTTAGATGCAGGTTTCATTACGATTAAGAATGGACATTCAATCCAATATGGGATACTAACCGGCCTTGGCATAAATACCCTTTCGGGGATGGACGAGTTTGTTGGTCCGGACATAATAGCTTAAACGGTCACTCAGATATTTTTCCTGTTTTGTGCGGTTTTTTGGTCCTCAAAACCATAACTATCTGATATATAGAAAATAGAGTTATTTTGTATTGTAAATATGGGTGTCTCAGCCTATATTTACTGGATGTTTGTGCGGCAAAAAATCAACAGGAGTGGTAGTGTAAGTGTACAGATCGTCCAAAAGGTTGGTCGTATTAACAGG
>JAGVVH010000275.1 GCA_019135895.1 Bacteroidota bacterium
AAACGGAATTAGATAGTTTACAAAGTAATGGAATTATTAAAAGTTATTCCGGAATCGGGAATCTGCTGCCGTCTATCAGTATGCAAAAAAATAAAATCGAAAGATGGAATCAATTTTGGGAAAAAAGAAAAACATCAACACAACAAATTATTCTTGAAGAAGGAAAAAAATTAGGTTTTACTGATAATTCCTTTTCTTCTTTTACAGAGTTATTGGATAAAGATTTTAAAGTTGAGCCAAAATCCTATTTTTCAACACTAACTAATTCATTTTTAAAAGAATACATTATTGACAAAGAAGGCAAAGCTGCAGTCGTCACCATGATTTATTCTTCTCCAGAAAACAGTGACCTCATTAGTGAAAAACTTGAGAAAAATAATACTGGTTTTTGTTTTGACACAACTACACTCACTAAAACATTACTCAGCGATTTAACAGCAAATTTCAATTACATGATATGGATTTGCGGATTTATTGTATTACTTTTTCTTATCATATCTTTTGGTAGAATAGAAATTTCACTTATTTCCTTTTTCCCTATGTGTATTGCTTTATTGTATTACTTTTTCTTATCATATCTTTTGGTAGAATAGAAATTTCACTTATTTCCTTTTTCCCTATGTGTATTGCTTTTATATGGATTTTGGGAATTATGGGTATTTTTGACATACACTTCAATATTATCAATATCATTCTTGCTACTTTTATTTTTGGGATAGGCGATGACTATAGCATTTTTATAATGGAAGGATTGATATTTGAGTATACCTACAGAAAAAAAATGTTGAAAACATATAAAACTGCTGTAATTTTATCAGCAATCACCTTATTTATCGGGATCGGATCCTTAATTTTTGCAAAACATCCTGCGATGTTCTCATTGGCCCAAGTTACTATAATTGGAATGATATCAGTTGTTATTATTGCCTATACCGTTGCTCCTTTTATTTTTAAACTGGTTACTCAAAAGAAAGGTAAATTTAGATTAATGCCCATTACTTTGGTGAATTTCACAAAGTCTTTTATAGCCTTTTTTATTTTCTTTATCGGGAGTATTTTACTTACTTTGTTGGGGATTTTTATTTTGTTTTTTGGATTTAAATCTAAAAAAAGCAAATTGTTATTTCATCAATTCATAAGTAATACCTTTAAATTATTTTCTAAAATTATTCCTCAAGTATCATGTAAAATAATCAATGAAATTGATGAAAAATTTGAAACCCCGTCCATAATTATCAGCAATCACCAATCTCATCTTGACTTACTGTATCTTTTGATGCTATCACCTAAGATTCTGGCACTGACAAACGAAAAAGTATGGAAATCTCCTTTTTATGGGTGGATATTGCGTTTTGCAGATTATATTCCAATTTCAAATGGAATAGAAAACAATGTTGACAAAATATCGAAATTTGTTAATGACGGTTATTCTATCCTGATTTTCCCGGAAGGAACAAGATCAGAAGATTGTTCAATTTTGCGATTTCATCAAGGAGCATTTTATCTGGCAGAAAAACTCAAATTGGACATCTTACCAATCATCGTTCATGGAATAGGTCATATACTTCCCAAAACTGAATTTATGCTCAGAAAAGGTAGTGTCACAATTAAAATTATGGATCGTATTAGGCCTAATAATGTTGAATTCAGACAGTTTGATCAAGTGTATAAAATTGCTAATACTGTGAGAAAACATTATGAAATTGAATATCAAAAAATGGTAGAAAAATTAGAGACTCCCGAATATTTCCAAGATTTAGTATTCCATAATTATGTTTATAAAGGTGTTGAAATTGAACTTAAGGCCAGAAAAAATCTAAAAAAAATAAAAAAATTGAATACTTTGCTTTATTCTTTACCTGAAAAAAGTAAAGTATTACTCCGTAATTGTGGACAGGGTGAATTGTCTTTAATTTCAGCACTATCTAGGAAAAATATAATTTTTTATGCTTCTGACGACTATGCTGAAAATATTGAAATCGCTAAAAACTGTGTTTCAATTCCTTCAAATCTTCATTATATTGAAAATAATAAATTTTCAGATGAGTATTCTATGACAATAGACTTAAAATCTTTGGAAATATGAAAAAATGATAAATAGTGTGCATGAATAAATACGATATACTTATTATTGGAAGCGGTCTTGGGGGATTAGAATGCGGATATATTCTCTCGAAGAATGGTTATAAAGTTGCTATTCTTGAAAAAAACGCACAGATTGGAGGATGCCTTCAAACCTTTACAAGAAAAGGTACTAAATTTGATACCGGAATGCACTATATAGGTAGCATGAACAAAGGTGAAATTATGTATCGTTTTTTCAACTACTTTAATTTAACTGAAGATGTTAAATTAAGTAGATTAGATATTGATGGCCATGATATTATCAACTTCAGAGGGGCAGAATATCCATTAGCATCGGGTTATGATAATTTTGTAAATAAATTATCTGAAAAGTTTCCTGAAAACAGAAATGAAATCAAAGAATACATCAAAAGAATCAGGGAAATTGCCAATGCATCACCTTTGTACAATCTTCATAAAATAAACAATTCTGTTTTAATTGAAACCGAAGATATAAAGACAAGCATAAATGACTTTATAGCCTCGATAACTTCAAATAACATATTAAGGAATGTTTTAATTGGAAACCTTCCTTTATATGCCGGAACAAAAGATAAAACCCCGATCTATATTCACGCATTGATAAATAATCTATACATTCAAAGTGCCTATAGAATAATTGGGGGCAGTGATATCATAGCAGAATCTCTTGCAAAATCAATACGGTCATTCGGGGGAGAAATTTTTACCAACAGTGATGTTATTAAAATCATTTGTGATGATTACAAAGCAACTGCACTAATGTTGGCTGACGGCACAATTTTTGAAGGAAATTACATCATTTCTGATATCCATCCTCAAGTCACCTTTGAGAAAATTCAATCAAATCTTATCAGGAAAGCATATAGAGATCGTATAAACAAGCTGGAAAATACTATCTCAAATTTCACCGTCTATTTAAAGTTTAAAAAGAATAGTACTCCTTATTTAAACTATAATTACTATTTCTACGATAATGAAAGTGTTTGGAATTTCTCAAATTATGAAGTTGACAAATGGCCAAATTCTTACTTATATATGCATCAATGTGACGAAAATATGCAAAAGTATGCCGATAGCGCAGAACTTATTGGATATATGAAATTTGATGAAGTAAAAAAATGGGAAAATAGTTCTGTCGGTGAACGAGGAAGTGATTACCTCGAATTTAAAGAAGAAAAAGCTCAACTTTTGCTCGATAAACTTGAAAATGCTTTTCCAGGCATTAAGAATTCTATTGAATCATACTGCACTTCTTCACCTTTAACTTATCTAAATTATACAGCCACTAAGGAGGGATCTATGTATGGAATTAAGCGAGATAAAAATTTCCCTATGCAGACATTAATATCACACCGTACGAAGATTCCAAATCTTTTTCTGACAGGGCAGAACATTAATTCTCATGGTGTTTTGGGTGTTACCATTGGGGCAGTCATTACCTGTTCTGAATTTTTAGGTATTAACTTTATAATCAAAGATATAGAAAAAATAAACAATTAAAACATATTATTATTATGAAATTCAAATTAATTTATCCAAAATGGAATAAACTTCCCGGACAAACTACGTTTACTTTACCACCTCATGGTCCTGTCGTATTTGCCGCAGCTCTTCCCTCTTATGTTGACATTTCATTTACTGATGAAAATGTAGAAGATATTAATTTTGACGAAGAGTGTGATTTTGTTGGAGTATCCATGATGCTCAGCACACAGGTGAAACGAGGATGGGCAATTGCCGACGAATTTCGTAGCAGAGGCAAAAAAGTAATATTCGGAGGAATTTCAACGATGTTACATGCCGAAGAAACCATGGAACATGCTGATGCTGTCTTTCTTGGAGAAGCTGAAGGAAGAATGGAAGAAAAGTTGAAAAAAATATACAATTTTATGGGTATACACCCCGATATTTCTTTAGTAGGACCTGCTAGACGTGACTTATACAAACACAATTTATATAATCATAAGGGAGTTCAAATGGTTGATTTGTTTCATGCTTCAAGAGGATGCCGTTTCAGTTGTTATCCCTGTGCCGTATCTTATTTGGGGGGGCGTTCATTCCGTCCTCGTCCCGTAGCAAAATCCATTGAGGAACTTGAGACGATTGATAATAATCGCCTTTTTATTGTTGACAATTCTCTGGCTCAGGATACGGAATGGGAAAAAGAACTTTTCAAGGCAATGATACCGTTGAAGAAAAAATGGATCAGTCACACAATTGAAGATAAACCTGAAGTGCTTGATTTGGCAGCTCAGGCCGGAGCATGGTATGTTTATCAAGCTGTATTTGATACTTCAGACTATATCAAAGAACGTGTTAAAAGATACCACGATTATGGTATTGGTGTTGAAGGTACTATATTGCTGGGGCTTGACAATCAGACAGAAGATGATATTCTGAGATTAATTGATTTCTTGCTTGAAATTGATCTTGATCTGGCAGAATTTACTGTTTTATCTCCTTTCCCACATACTAAAGCTTTTGATGACCTGAGACGAGATAACCGTATTTTTGACTTTGACTGGGATCATTATAATGCAGGACAAGTGGTCTACCAACCAAAACATATGTCACCTGAAAGATTACAGGAATTATACGAATATGCCTGGAATACTTTTTACAAAGATGAAACGCAAGAACAAAAAATGTTCCGATTATTCACTAAGGTTATGTTGCGTGAAATGGATGAAGGGACTTTCAGACCCCGTAAAAGAGAACTTATCAATTTAAGTTTTGGAAAAAAAGTTGTAAATCAAATAAATAAAACCAAAAAATAGAATTATCAACTATGCAAACAATTGGCAAATATATTGATCAATATTTTGATTTCTTGGGAGAATGGGAATTACCCTCCAGATGCGGACTCTCAATTTTTGATTATGATAAGAAAAAAGTTATCATTGTAACTGAGCTCTATTTGGACAATCCGGGAACATCTGTCACTTATGTTTCTTGTTCACTTGCTATGCAAATTTGTAATAAATTCAATATAAATCCTGCTGAAATTATATATATTGAAAGTTGTCCTGATATGAATTCCAAATTATCTTTTTATAAAGAGAAAAACTATATGGTCAACTTTAGTTATGATGATAATAAGCTTTTCAATCCACAGTACAAAGAACTTAATGAAAATGAAATGGATGAATTGCTGAAATTTAAAAATTAAAGTAACATTATTGACTTCAATCTATCTAATTTTTGAATAATGAAAAGAATATTGTTGAGTATATTTTTCCTGTTAATTTCGGTTTTGAGTCTATATTCTCAAAGTGAAAAAATATATTTGTGGAAAAATACGCAAACAATGCGTCATCAGAAGTCTCGACTATATGTTTATTTGCCCCCGGATTCTATACGTAACGGTGTTTCAGTTATTATATGCCCAGGAGGTAGCTACCATCATCTCGGGATGCCTCACGAAGGATTTCAGGTTGCAGAGTGGCTGAATTCAATTGGCGTTACGGCTTTTGTCCTCCGTTACAGAGTGAGTAGTCATGGTTATCATCATCCTGCTATGATGGAAGATGTTCAGATGGCAATATCATTTGTTCGGGAAAATAGCTCTCAATATAATGTTAATTCACAACGAATTGGAGTTATGGGCTTTTCAGCCGGCGGACACCTTGCTTTAATGGCAGGGGCTTTTCATGAAGAAAATTATCTTAAAAAAATTGGAATATCTTATTCAGGCAGTTTGAAACCCGATTTTATTGTCCCTGTTTACCCTGTGGTTTCTATGCAAGATAGCTTGGCACATGTCAGATCCAGGAAAAATTTACTTGGAAAGAACTATACTAAAGAAGAGGTTGATAATTTTTCTCTTGAAATGCAAATTCCTGATGATATGCCTCCTGTATTTCTAGTTGCTACTGAAGATGACCCTGTCGTTTATTATCATAATAGTATTGAATTAAATAAAGCATTGAGTATTAAAGCCATTCAACACAAGTTTTTACTATACAAAACCGGTGGACACGGTTTTGGATTAGGTCTAAAAAATGGTGGTGAAATTTCAAATTGGAGTTCCACTTTCCATCGATGGTTAATTGAACAAGGATTTATTAAATAAATAAAGATGAATTTTTACCCCGATATAGAAAAAGAACCATTATCAGTAATTAAAAAATTTCAAGAAGAGAAGTTAATTGAAACTCTTGATTATGTTAATCGGCTTTCACCCTACTATAAAAATCTTTTTAAAAAAGAAAAAATTGATATTTCAAAGATCAAGACTTTGGAAGATCTAAGAATTATTCCTCTGACAAAAAAAGAAGATCTGCAAATTAATAATAAGTCTGACAAAAAAAGAAGATCTGCAAATTAATAATAAGGATTTTGTATGTGTTGATAAGTCAAAAATTGTTGATTTTATTACCACTTCAGGAACTTTAAGTACACCCACTACATTTGCCCTTACCGACAGAGATCTTTCAAGGCTTGCCTACAACGAAGCTATTTCATTTACTTGTGCCGGAGGAAAACCCGGAGACATTTATCAACTAATGACTACTCTTGACAAAAGGTTCATGGCAGGATTGGCCTATTTTCTTGGAATTAGGATGTTGAAATCAGGAGTCATCAGAGTCGGAAACGGCATTCCTGAACTTCAATGGGATACTATTCAAAGAATTTCCCCAAATACAATTATTTGTGTTCCTTCCTTTATATTGCGTATTATTCAGTATGCAAATGAACACAATATTGACTATCGGAAATCATCTATTAAGAAAGCGATTTGTATTGGCGAGAATTTAAGAGAAAGTGACTTTTCACTTAATTTATTAGGCAAAAATATTAAAGATAAATGGGATATTGAACTTTATTCAACTTATGCTTCAAC
>JAGVVH010000241.1 GCA_019135895.1 Bacteroidota bacterium
TTCCATCGATATAATGCTCATATCGTTGGAATTGAGGCCAACCAGTTCCAGACATTATTTGCCCAGTCTGTTAAGCGCCGTGGTATACCAGTCCATGAGGTAAAGAACTTCAAGAAGAAACAACTTCGTATCGAGGGGCTTGCACCTTATGTTACGTCTGGTGTAGTTTTATTCCGTGACGACTGGATGCAACACAGAGACTATCAGGAGGCAATTGAGCAATTAGTTAAGTATCCAGTTCACAAACACGATGATGCGCCAGATGCGCTTGAAGGTGCTGTGAGAATAGGATTACGAAATCGTGGTATCTATACTTCAATCGCAGGTTTGCTGCTGGGGGCAAAGCGAAAATGAAAGAAATGCCCCTTGAATACAGACTTTATGTTCTTCTCGGTAAGCTTAAAAGGGAGGGAAAACAAAAGATTGAGGTAAGAGAATTAATGAAGATTCTTAAGATAAGACACCACGAACCAGACGTAATCTTATATGTTATCAGAAAAGTAATTGAATTGGGTTATAAGGTGAATATCTATGGCAGAGACTGAAACAACAAAACAAAAGCGCCCATCCGTTGAGGATGCAGATGTTATCATCGGGCGCGAAGGCAGAAAGTATATGCTTGCTGCCGATTCCGCCACCAGAGTTAATCAGGTAACGCAGGCTGGAGCATGGCAGGGATTTGAACCGACTACAGGGAATAGATTTATTCTCTATGAACAAATCGGAGATCTTAATCCGCACATTTCTATACCGCTGACAAAATTGTCACTATCATTGGTGAAGGGCATTCGCTTTACCTCTGGTGATCCGAAAGTACCAGTTGATGAAGAGCTCATCAAGGACTTCGAAGCATGGTCGAAAGAGATTAACTTTAGATCAAAACTTCAGACCATGACCCGACTGATTGTAAAAAACGGAACATTCGTCGGAAAAGTTGAAGAGACAAAATCAGCAACTGCAGAAGGCGGCAAAGTATTTGATTTCCAGCCAGTTATGATGAAATACACGACTCTTTTGCCAAAAGGAGTAAAACCTGGCGACAAACCAGATACGGTATTAATGCCTCCAATTGTCACGGCCTATATTAATGAGGGTGATGAGAAGCTGCAGCAGCAAATCAAGGAAGACAAATTGATTTATGCAGCCATATTCCCCTATGACAAGCCGTTTGTTGATATTTATGGTCGTGAGACATATGGTATTTATGGACTGTCCTTACTCGATGCAATCCATGATACATTCATGCGGTATCTCGATCTGGTGAAAGGATACACCGAGTATATCAGAAAATACGGAGTTGGCCGCTATTTCTACAATTATTCTTCTCTTGAAGAAATTCTGAAAGATGGA
This sequence comes from Bacteroidota bacterium, assembly GCA_019135895.1. Lineage (GTDB taxonomy): Bacteria > Bacteroidota > Bacteroidia > Bacteroidales > WCHB1-69 > JAGVVH01. Next base: position 1,351 of record JAGVVH010000241.1, read on the forward strand.
GATATTGATACCGTAAAGAAACTCATCGCCGAGCTTCGTGATACCGTCCAGTATATTCAGGAGAATGAGGATATCGTCGGTTGTGGTTTTGACATCAAAAATCTCGACCAGAGTGGAACCAACATTGATATCGTCAACTTCAAGAATTCACTTGAAACTGATATTCAGGTAGGATTGATGCAGCAGCCCTTGACCATGGGGCGGGCCGAAGGAACTACCTATGCATCTGGATATGTATCCGAAGCTGACCGTCTTATTGTGCTGGAAGGATTGCAGGAAATGATTCAGGATCTTGTCAATAAACAGATTATTGATAAGCGTCTCGTCTCGATGAGCAAGGAACCTGGCCTCGTAAAAGTTGTCTTTGAGGAACTGTCCCAGCCGTCCATCGTATTCAAAGACCTATTGCTGGCCTATGAGGATGGTATTATTGCACGGAAAGAAATCAGAACCCGCGCTGGTCTTGAAGGAGATGTATCTGATCAAGACATCATGGAAGGCCGAGAACTAATCTTTACAGTGCAGCAATCGGCAATGGGCGCGGTTAAGAGTGGAGATGAATCAAATCAAGACAAAGATGCAACTGGAATGGAAGCCAGAAAAAGTTCTCGTCTAGGAACTGCCATGGATGAGAAGACCACTCCAACCGCTCCGAAGAACCAGACACGTTCAAATTGATTGAACCGAAACCTTTATCTTTTTTTATCACTAATATTGTAGTGCATGAATGCTCTTACAGAAACTTCTCGTCAGAAACGTATTCAGGAGCATCTCATTTCACTCGGGTATGTATGGGTTAAACATCCGAAGTTCAATGAATTTTATACCAGAGGAAATATTGCCATCGTTGTTACCTATAAGATGGTTCAATTTTTCATCTACGATAGAGAACGAAAACAAACAGATGATATGATCTGTCGGTTTAGTAAGTCTCTCGATGAAGCACTCTGGAAAAAGTTCGCTGAAGATCTTTTGAATTATCCGATTGATGAGTGCTTTGAAATGATGTATTCGGAGATTGAAAAGACTATTAACGAAGGTAAGATACTCCTTCAGAGGTAGCCATATGGAAGAAACAGAAACTAAAACAATTATGCAGGAACTTGCTGATCTCTGTCAGGAAATTTACGAGAAGTCATATCATGATGTATTTGACTTTGGTGAATATTCTGACGAAGAACTGCAGGAACAAAAAGCAATGCTTCTTCGTAAAAAGGAGTTATTGGCTAACCTTCACCTCGAAACGATTGTTGAACAAAAAGAAATCCCCGAGCCCAATGGAGAAGACTTCTTCACGCTTTGGAACAGACTATGGGACATGCGAATTGAATCGCAGCCAGTCCTGCGTGAAATCTACTCCGTGGTAGCATTATCACAGATCTTCAAGAAAGTGAAGATTTATCGTGGTTCTGTTGAAGAAGATATTCGTGTTCATTCCTGCGTTATTATGCCATCAGGAACAGGTAAGTCAGAGGGTAATGATTTCCTTTACCAGTTCGCAATGCGAAATGGAAAAAAATATTATTCCATTGAGCGATTTACCGATGCTATCCTGACTGGTTCTATCAAGCGTGGGATATTGGATAGAAATACTTCGAAGGGATTAAAAGAGGGAGATATTGGATGGAAAGACCCGACCACTCCATCGGTATTGACGACGTATGATTATGTGGTCTCTGATGAAGGAGAGTCGATCCTGAAATCATCCCGCCAGACCGAGGGCGCTCAAAGGCTTCTACAGAAGGCCATGAACCGTTATGGTAGTGAGGGGAACCTTCTGACGAATAATCTGGTTGATGGTGAAATAACCGCACGTCCAGACTGTTCTATTGCTATTACCTCGTATTACCTCGACGAGTTTAAGGACACACTCCTTGAACGTGGTCTCCTGCAGCGTATGATCGTCTATATCCAGGAGGAGAACGAAGACCGCAGAACGAAGATTATTGACAGAATTATCGGTGACATTGCATCCTTTACTGATAACAAAGATGAAGCATACGCCGAAATCTTTGAACGTAAAGATCTTGTCGATGGTTATTATGCTCATCTTGTGGCAGAAGTAAATCGACTGAAGAAGATTCATCAGGACACGGAATACGTCGTCATGATGGATGAATCGAAACCGATTCTTCGTAACAGTATCGATGAGCTCCGTAACATCATGCCGATGCTCGTTGGCCAGAAACAGATTTGGGAATCAATGATTTCACGTCTTACGGTGAATATCTTGAAGATCAGTGCCATTTATGCGCTGGCCGATGGCCGCGATTATATAATGGCAAAGGATACTACAAAGGCCAGTTCATTGATGATGGAGACCATGCGCTCTGTAGCATTCTTCCTGAAGGATAATGTACAGACGAAAATGGATAATCGCACGGTGCAGGTTCATGCTCGATTGAAAGCCAAGAAAGGTGGTTATTTCTTATCTGAAAAGGAATGGGTTGAATATCTCGTCAAAGAGATGGGATTCTCGGAACAACAAGGCAAGATATTAATCAAGAATTTCATCGACAACGGTAAAATGTCTTATCGTGCAGACAAAAAGTTGGTGTTATCATGAGCAAACCAGATCCATTTATCAACACACTTTGTTTTAATGGTTTCAAATGCAGAGGAAATCATTGTAAGGCATGGAATGAAGGAGAAAATGATTGTGAATTTATCATGGCTGCGCGCGAACAACACTATGCATCTCGTGGGATAGTTAATATAGTGCCGCAGAAATTGGTTTCAGAATCAAATACTTCTCCGTCGACCACAAAACCCATAAAAGCGAAGAAGAAATAAACCCAAAACCTTTATTTAGTATTATTGCCATATATATTGCAAAGAGTGCCGCAGGCAGCGCGTGGCGGGTATCCAATCCCCCATGGCAGGAGGTTCAATTCCTCTCGCACTCCTCCCTTCGGGGAAAAAACAATGGAGTTCAATCCATGTCTGTAAACATCAAAAAGGGTATCAAGGAAATGAGCCAGAAGCTCGGCAAGTCCGAGGAAGAGCTCATCGCTGAAATGGCGAAGTTTGAATCCGATCTCTCGGCTATTTTCGACGATACCGAAGAGGTAAAGCAGGCCGCATTCAAGCAGCTTCGTGGCGCATACCGCGCACAGATGAAGTCGAATGCCAAGATGTTTGAGGGATTTTTCTTTGCTATGCAGCCTGTTCGTAATGAGAATGACTTTCCGATCAAAGAGGCCGACAAGGAGTTTAAGAAACTCTCCGACGAAGTTGGTCGTGAGGAGGCCGTCGCCCAGTGGCAGGGTCTCGGAAAGATGAATGAGAATGAACAGTATCTGTTCAATGCCGACAACACTACCGATGCAATGAAGTGGAAGCGTGGTAAGGTTATCGAGCGCTTTGTGCCTGTCAGGGAATGCTACGGTTTCTTCAAGGAGCCCGACGTCCAGGGGAGCAAGATCCGCTTCGGTATTGTGACCATGCGCCACGAGCCCGAGAAATTCATTCCAGAGATGCTCAAGGTTTATTCCTTCAGGGCCACTGGTAAACCCGAGAACACACCGCTCCGTCTGAATGGAACGTCTGTGACTTCTCTTACCGATACTGGAGTCACTATCGATTTCGACATCTTCGTTAAGATGATTGGACAGGATATGCCAAAGAATGTCAAGTCATTCGATGACGTCTACAATCTTGACAAGGGTGTCTGCAAGGTTCCCGAGAATCCGAGGTTCTTTATCACGAAGGCCACGATTTCTCGTCTGAACGTAACCGACAAGCCCGATCTGAATATCGATTTTGCCGATATAACAGATCTTGTTGGTGACTTCGATCCTGTCTCGATGACAGTCTCCAAAAATCTCGGTGGTATTTATGAGAATGCCATTGGTATTGCAGTATATGCTCCGTATATCAAGGCCAAGGACAATACTGCTGCAGGAAACCTTTATGGGTTTATCACTGCCGACAATGCACCGAAACCAGCGCCTGTTGCCAAGAAAGCAGCAGCAAAGAAAAACACCGATGAAAATTGGGAGTGAATTAATCAATGGCAAAAGCAAAGGATACTGACTGGAACAATGCAGATAACGGTGGAGAATCCACCGATGAATCTGCTGCCGCAGAAGTAGCGCTCAAAGGAACAGGAAAAGTATCCAAAGCCTTGAAAGAAAATCTCATTCGAGACAAGGTAATGGAACTGAAGCGGGATAGAGATGACGACATCATGCCCGACTTCGATCTGGACAGTGCTCTTATGGATACGAGTAGCAGTAAGAAAGTATTTACTGTTTATGGACACAAGAATGACGCCAAGACTACGACTGCAATGGGAGTAGCAAAGAAGGGCGACAAGGTTGCCGTCTTGTCATTCGATTTGAAATCTGACCGTCCAACCGACCTCGATTTCATAAAGAAAAGCGGTGTAGATTACAAGGTTTTCAATGCTATCCTTTACCTTGACAAGTCAACGCCTGATCTGTACCAGACCACTGCCGAGAAGACCTATGTCTTCGTGCTGAAGCTTCTTGATGGAATCAAGGAGAAATATAAGCCCGATTGGGTAATCATTGACGGTTCTGAATTCCTGAACAAGATTCTTGAACAGGTAATGAGGAAGCGCAACGGCGTAATGCCGTATCAGGGAGTCGCTAACCAGAACATCTGGAAGGAGCGTACCCAGTATATCGATGATGTTCACAAGCAGGCCATGGACGCCGCAACCAAGGGAATTATGTATACGACGTATGTATCCAAAGATTCCGTGGTAAAGGACGGCGTAGTAGTTCAGCAGAAAGACATGCCGAAGTGGTTAGGCGATGTCATGTCGCAGACCGATGTCATCATTCGTGTTATCACCGACGTAAGTGGCGGTAAGACCGAATACAAGGCTGTCATTGAGTCCTCAAAATTCCCGAGGGAGTTCCCTCCAGGAGAATATGTAATCACCAACAAGCGTCTTTACGACGTAATCAACAAGTGAGTGACCAAGATGAAGATTGGTATCGACCAACTGAAACGGTTCATCGATATCGCGGGTGTGAATAAAGATGGTTTTGAAGCCATTGCTTCGGCTGGCACATTAACATCCAACGTAATGAACGACGACAGAAATGTTGTTGTTATCGTTGAGATGCAAACAAAAGCTGGCGACGAAGCAAAATTCCGCCTGCAAAGAGATATTTTTCTCAAATATCTCCGAAATATCGATGGCAAAATGGTCGATATGACTTCAGATGATACCCTTATCACTGTCGAGGGTGAGGATGTAAAACTCTTCATCCCTCAAGTGGTTTCTGCTATTACCGACAAAACTAAAAAGCCATTGCCACAATCAATGAGTAACTGGGAAATGCAGTCGAAGCTTACTTTTTCCCCAGTTAAAATTAAAAAGATTTTATCGGTAGTGGATAATGTCGGTGAACGTGTTATTACCCTCGTGATAAGTGGTGGTAAAATCACGGCGAAGATAAAGAAAAAGGCGATTGTAAAAGATATCGGTGAAGTAACCGATGGTGAGACTGATTTTACTGTTTCTTACCATATTGGTGCGTTCAACGATGCATTTCAGGGTGCTTTAGATAAACCTGTTTTTGTCACGATATATTCTCCGATAGAGAATGATCGCCCGCCTTCGTCGTTCAATTATTCATCTGGAGACTTATTGATCAGTGGACTTCTCGCCGATTGGAGGGAAAAAGAATGATTCATGAACATATGTTCACCGAAAAGTATCGACCAAAATCTCTCAAAGAGGTTATCGGGGGAGATGAGATTCGTGGTCTTTATGAAGGAATTATAAACGACCCATGGACTCTTCCTAATATTCTTCTATCAACTCGTTCTGCAGGTACTGGCAAAACGTCAATTGCCAAGGCAATCATAGCTGACATTGGTGCTGATAGTTTGTTTTTGAATGCTAGTGACGACAGGGGAATCAATACCATTCGAGAACAGGTAAAGGAATTTGCCATGACGCAGGGATTCACGCGCAATATTCCGAAGGTGGTGCATCTCGATGAGGCCGATGGTCTTACCAAGGAGGCCCAAGAAAGTCTTCGAAGCATCATGGAGCGGTATTCGTCAAACTGCAGATTTATATTTACCTGCAACAACGAGTCCAAGATTATTGAGCCGATAAAGAGTCGATGCATTCAAATCAGTCTCAATAAACCGCCGAAGGACAAAATCCATGAGAGACTTCGATTCATTGTAGATCAGGAAAGTATGAATATTAAGGATGAAGAAATTGATGATATCATCGAGTTCTTTTATCCTGACATTCGTCTGATGATTAATGAAATCGAATACCTGAAAACATTCGGAAAAAGCAACAGGCGTAATATTGCCGATGAAGTTTACGCTCTCCTGAAAAAGAGGAAGTTTACCGAGGCACGCAAGTTATGGATCGCTGAACAGACAAGCCCTCGTCTTCTTGTAAAGGAAATATTTACAAGACTAATGTCAGACGATACTCTTTCCAAAGAGCAGGTTGTTATGGGTGTTGAATACGTTGCTGAAACGGATTTCAGAATAGCAATGGGTTCCGATGCAGAAATTACACTTGCCAACCTTACCATTAAGCTTGTTAGCGCCGTATTTAAGTAATAACAAGACAAATAATCATGGTGGAGAAACAATGACACGCAAACCAACCGACAATCTACATGATTACATCAATATTTTGTATACCATGTCAGATACTGTTGAAAGACAGACCATTGCAGCGGTTGACGCGGATTTCTCCGATATGAAGGGTGAAGTTATCAAATCATTCCCCGATCAAGTTGCCGAACAGATAAGATTTATCAACGAACAGGCAAAGGCTGTTTTGGCACAACAGGGTAATGAGATGATAGAAGAAGATGTTGAGGAATATTAATGGCAAGAGAAATGACTATACGCTGCAAGGCAAAGAACTGTGACCACGACAGACTTGAAGGCCAGTTCCTTTTTCAAAAATGCCTTCGTTGTCCTGATTTCGAATTCGGCCCCAAAGGAAATGGTAAATGAGCATTTTAGTTGATCACGAAATACGTGATTTATGCAGAGATGCAGAACTGATATCTCCGTACTACGAAAGAAACATCAATCCAAATTCTTACGATATTACACTCGCAGACGATTTTGTCTGGTATCGTAAACCTGGCCTCGGAGAGCCAATGTTCATTGATCCATTTGATCGAAAGACTGTTGAACTTTGCGTAGTCGAAGAAAAAGCGCTGGCAATTAAAATTGGCCAGAACGAATTTGCTCTGGGACGAACAGTTGAAACAATCAACCTTCCTTCCAATATAGCAGCCGTTCTTATGGGCAAGTCATCGCTTGCACGACTAGGAATAACCATTCATCAAACAGGAGGATTTATCGACAGTGGTTTTAAAGGAACGCTTACACTTGAAATTGGAAATATCAACCCGAGGCATATTGTCCTCCACGCTGGAATGACTATCGGTCAGATTGTATTCCACAAGTTACCAAATGCCCCTGACGTGACATATGGTGAAAAGAAAACATCAAAGTATCAGGGACAGATAGCACCGACGTTATCTCGTTACCATATGAATGAATGTATAAGGAGGTGAAAAGGACTGTGATTGCCGTTTGCTGGCTATACAAACTTCAAAAAGTAATGGCAAAGAAAGGCTGGGGCAGAGACCGTGCTTCAGCCTACTGTGCTGAAATTCAGCGTAAGACAGAGGGGAAGAGATGACATCCTCCCCTTTCGACGCTATGAAAAAAGTGGTCTATTCGAAGGACATGATTGATCCTGACCAGATCAAAGGGATTGAAGTTCTCGTCGCAAAAGCGCTGGGATTTGTTGACCCCGATTCTGGCTCGCGGGCATCACAATACTGGGCTGTAATTGACCCTGACATCTACAGGGGATATCTTGCCTGTCAACTCGCGCGCCATGGACGAATGCCTTCATGGATTAAAAAGCCCCAGATGGAAAAACCAGATGAACTCGATAAATTGATAGATCAGTATTTCGAGCTTTATCCAGTTGACAAACGTCCAACAGGCAATGCATATATCGTCTTTCGAAAAATAGTTAACGATAACATTAAAGAATTCCTAATACAAATATGTGCTGAAGAGAAAGTCTTCAAGAAATTCAAAGTCGAAATAACGTCAGGCAATTCGACTTTGATATGAAAAGGTGATCGATTGATCAACATTGAGCCCATGGGCAAAGATTTCGTCATCTTTGGGAGAGATGGCGACGGTAAAAGATATCGGCGTGAAGTCACAGACTTCTTTCCCTACTTTTATGTTCCTAATGAACATGGCAAGTATGTATCACTTTACGGAGATAAACTTCGAAAGGTTGAAGTCAACCATCCTGCAGAAATCAAGAAACAGCGTGAGAACTTTCATAGGACTTACGAGGCCGATGTTTCATACGTCAATCGTTATCTTATCGACTCATTTAAGGAAATCCCACAAGAACCAGTACGATCCTGTTTCATTGATATTGAAGTAAGAGATGATGGTGCATTTCCTGACGTAACCAAGGCCGACAAAGAAATTTTGTCTATTTCCTGTTACGACAACTTCAATGGAAAATTCTACGTCTTTGTCACTGACCCGAACCACGAGGTAAACGAAAAGTCTCGTTACCAGTTCGAAGGCATTGATGTGCTGCAGTTTACTTTACCGAGGGAAGAGGAGCTGCTTTTAAAGTTCATTGAATTTGTCAACGATTTCGATTTTGACCTGTTCCTTGCATGGAATGGTGACGGCTTCGACTATCCTTACCTGTTTCACCGTATGCATCATTTTGGCATTAGGCCAGAGACATTATCACCAGTAGAAAAACTTGACTTCCATAGTGAGAAACCACGAGGCAGGACATGGCTCGATCTTATGCGAGCATATAGGAAACTATCGACGCATGAACTGGAATCCTATGGCCTCGACTACGTTGCCAATGACGAATTAGGTAAGGGTAAGCTCGGTAAGGGGAGCACGGGAACCGTCTATGAGCTTTACAACACTGACCTCGAAACCTTCCTGAAGTATAACATCAACGATGTATGGCTGATGGTCAAGATCGAGGAGAAGCGCGGTATTGTCGGCTATTTTGATTCTGTACGGAGATTGACGTTTTCCACCTGGTACGATGTATTTTTCAATTCTCGCGTGCTGGACTTTTATTTCCTGAAGAAAGCCAAGGAATATGGTTTTATCCTTCCGACCAAGCGGAATCTCGGCGATGACTATATTCCTGTTGAGGGTGCTCGGGTAATTCAGCCGACAGTTGGCATGAAGGAATGGATAGGCGTAGGCGATGTCAGGTCGCTGTATCCGACGGCCATCCTGACCTGCAATATGAGCCCCGAGACTCGTGTTGGCGTTACCGAGGCAGACAAGCCCTATGATGGCCCGTTTGTTAAGGTTGGCCCGACGGTTTTCAGAACCGATGTTCGTGGTTTTATTCCTCGCGTCGTTGAAGATGTATGGAATTTCCGTCAGGAACTGAAATCGAAAATGAAAGGTTATCCAATCGGAAGCCCAGACTATAACAAATACAACGACATGCAGACCGTGGCGAAGTTCCTATTGAATTCGATCTATGGTGTTATGCTTGCTCCATTCTTCCGTCTTTTTTCACGAGAGGTGGGGGCAGCCGTCACATATTTTGGCCGAGAGGCTAACATGTGGATGGAGAATGAAATCAAGAAAATCGGAGCTGATGTTATAGCAGGCGATACCGATTCGATTTTCTTTAAGATTAACAAGGAGAATGTTGATGATGCATCCAAGCTCGGAGAAGAAATTATCAACCACGTTAACGGAACTCTCAATTTCTTTTGCATCGATAAATTCGGCGATGCAAAATACAATCGAATGTATATCGAGTTTGAAAAGATCTATCGTAGAGTTCTTTTCGTCGGTGATGAAGATGGTATTGCGCTTAAAAAGCGCTATGCTGGTCTTGTTATCTGGAACGAAGGAACGTTGCCAGAACCCATCCTCGATGTCAAGGGGTTTGAGACAAAGAGAAGCGATACACCAAGTCTCTATCGAAAAATGCAGAAAGATCTCCTCTACGCTATCGTTTCATCCGACGACCAGGAGGAAGCACGAAAAGAAATTGTCGACTTAATCCGTGAGATGAAAAGCGATATCATCAACGGAGTTATTCCAGTAGAAGATATCGCCATTCCGAAGGGCATGAGCAAGCCCATTCACGAATACACAAAGAACGTCGGAGCGCATATTTATGGTGCGATATATTTCAACAAATTCTTCGGTGGTAATATCAAGAAAGAGAAAGTGAAATATGTCTATGTCACTCGTGCGCCTCTAGGACTACCACACACACATGTAATTTCTTTCGTCGATAAATGTCCTGAAGGATTTGAAATCGACTACGAGAAAATGGCAAATCTGCTCATCAATGATAAAATCAAGACGATTTTCTTCTCTCTCGGATGGAATATATCTGATATCGAGACGAAAAACAACACTTTGGAGAAATGGTTATGAGTAAAACTATCGTATTGCAGTGTGCTCTGTGCCATGGTACAGGCACAAAGGATAATGGAGACACATGTCTCTGTTATCTGTTTGGTGGCCCAATCAAGCGCTTTGACGGCGATCTTTGGGAGGTAAAGAACGATGACTGAAGATATGGTCGACGCAGTAATCGCCGCACGATATCTTAATAAGGGCGAGCGTGTTTGGGAAGACGTATGCAACAGAGTATCTACCTTCGTGGCCAACGATGAAGGACAGCGTGAACAGTTCTTTGAACTCATGCTAACAGGAAAGTTCCTTCCAAATTCTCCGACGCTTATGAATGCAGGAACTGATATTGGTCAATTATCAGCTTGTTTCGTCTTACCTGTTGATGATGATATGCAGGGAATTTTCGACGCTGTAAAGTGGACGGCCATGATTCATAAGTCAGGCGGCGGAACAGGATTCAATTTCTCAAACCTGCGTGCCGAGGGATCACCAGTTGGATCTACCAATGGTGTTGCATCTGGCCCCCTGTCCTTCATGAAAGTATTCAATGAGGCGACAGAGACGGTAAAGCAAGGAGGTAAGCGACGTGGCGCGAACATGGGCATTCTGAACTGTACCCATCCTGACATCAAGAAGTTTATCGTTGCCAAGAAAACCGAGGGCCAACTTGCCAACTTTAATTTCTCCGTAATGATAAATGATGACTTTATGAAGAAGGCTACCGATGCAGGCTACACTGGTGAGGAAAAAGAAATCTTCGATATGATAATTAATAATCAGTGGAATAACGGAGAACCATCCTTCTTGTTCTACGATAATATCAACAAAAATCCACATACTCCTGCCCTTGGCCCCATCGAGGCAACCAATCCCTGTGTTACTGGAGATACTCTTCTCCTGACAGAGTTTGGTTACGAGCCAATTGAACAACAGGTAGGACGAAAGATACATATCTGGAATGGATACGAGTGGTCAGAAGTCACTCCATGTAAAACAGGCACGAATCAAAAGATAATGAAGCTTACATTTACAGATGGTAGTGAATTAAAATGTACCCCGTATCACAAATTTGTTTGCACGCTTAATGGAAAAGAATACCGAGTAGAAGCAAAAGATATCCATGTCGGAGAATCGATTGTAAAGTTTGATTTCCCTGTGATTCATGGAGGGTTCAAGCTTGCAAATGCATATACCCATGGATTCTTCTCTGGCGACGGTCATATCGATGCTCGTGGTCGTAGTTTAATCTATCTTTACGGAGAAAAGAAAAATCTCGTCGATGTAATCTCATACAAATCCATTTGGAATTGTAATGGAAGAGATGTTTTACAACTCGATAATGAAACTATCTGGAATAAGACATTTGTTCCCGATGCTTTCTACGACGTTGAATCAAGACTTATGTGGTTGAATGGTCTTATCGATTCCGATGGATGTAATAACACTGGCGCTATCCAGATATCGTCGGTGGATCGTGACTTCCTGCAGAGAGTAAAGTATATGCTTCATACTCTCGGCGTAACTGGCGTTATTTCGATAATGAAGAAAGCCTGTTGCAAGATGATGCCCGATGGCAAAGGAGGACAGAAAGAATATAATTGTAAGGAGTGCTATCGCATATCGATTTCTTCTGGCGATGTAATGAAATTATATAATCTCGGCCTTGATACGCATCGTATAAAGATAACAACAATTCCACAGCGTAGTGTAAAACAATTCATTAGAATCAAGTCTATTGAGATGCTTGAAGAATTGGAAGATGTTTATTGTCTAACAGAGCCAAAGAATCACACGATGATTTTAAACGGCATATTGACGTCGAACTGCGGAGAGCAGCCCTTATATCCCTTCGAATCGTGTAATCTCGGTAGTATAAATTTATCCAAGTTTGTAGATGAAAGTGGTCAGTTCGATTACAATGGTCTACAAGAAACAGTTGTCGCCGCAGTACAGTTCCTCGATAATATCATCGACAAGAACAAATTCCCCCTGCCACAGATTGAGAAGGCCACGAAGAGAACACGAAAGATTGGCCTCGGCGTGATGGGATTCCACGACGCACTTATCATGATGGGTGTTCCTTATGATTCAAGACGTGCAGTCGAGATAGCCAATTCTATCATGGAAAATATCGAGACTGTAGCCAAGGACACATCAGAAACTATGGCAATGGAACTTGGTGTTGCTCCGTATTATGAACAATACCCAGACTCAACCGAGGATCGTCGCCGCAATGTTTGTCTTACCTGTATTGCTCCGACAGGTTCAATTTCTATCCTCGCAAAATGCTGGTCAGGAATTGAGCCCGCGATATGGGTAATGCAAAGAAATAATACCGTCGGAAAGTCTTTCTTTACCGTGCATCCGCTCTTCGAAAAGATGCTTCGTGAAGAAGCTGACGAGCGCGGCATTGACGAGGATGGTATTCAGAAGGCCATTGCTGACGTCCATGCATCAGGATCTATCGAGGTAATCGATTGGCTGCCGAAGAAAATCAAGCGGCTCTACAAATCAGCCTTTGATCTGACATGGAAGCAGCACCTTGATATTGTTATAGCTTTCCAGAATCATGTTGACGCGGCGGTTTCAAAAACCGTGAACATGCCCGCTGAATCTACCAAGCGCGATTTCATGGACGCTGTTATCTATGCATGGAAAAATGGACTGAAAGGAATTACTCTCTACAGGACTGGAAGTCGTGAGGACGAAGTTCTTACGCTGGCCAAGGAAACCGCACAAGAGAAAACAAAAAGGATGTCTGACACATGCAAGAGAATGCCATTCTTCGATGAGAAGACACAAGAATGGCGCTGGCTGCCAAAGCGACCCGATATTCTCCCGACGTATGGATTAAAGAAAATGCGCTCTGGTTGTGGAGATCTTCTTATTGACATCAGCGAGATGGAAGGCAGACCGTATGAATGTCTCGGCGATTATACTCTTGGTGGCGGAGGTTGTGATGCAATGCTCCGTACGACGAGAGTTCTCCTGGGGCTTTGTTTCCGCTGGGGAGTTCCAACGTGGGATATTGTAAAGAATCTCAAGGCCATCAAATGCGACGTTGCGCGAGAAAAATACAGGCGTGGTGAGGCCGACGGTATTTCGTGTGCAAATTGTATTGGTCGTTATCTCGAAGAAAACATTCCTGACGATATGGAGGAACTTGCTTATCCATTCAAGAATGGTAATAAGGAAAAATTCCTCAAAGAAATTGGGCTCACATTTGGCTCACAACCATTAGACGTGAAGCTCGTCAAGGAAGAAATGATATCATGTCCCGAATGCGGCTCCGAGATTCTCAAAGAAGAAGGATGTCGTAAATGTCATAACTGTGGATGGAGTCAGTGCTAATGGATCGAATGGAAATAGAGAATATGGACATTCCATATCCTCTTGAAAATGGTGTTGATGGTGTTTGTGCCGACGCTGGATCGGCCCTCGCCAACATCCTTGGATTCACAGATGAATTATTCTTTGGACATATCGAAGTATGTCAGGACAGAAAAACCGATAGAGAAATCATCTATCTGCATTATATTAACAGCAGACATCCCCGTCGTGGAAATGTTAAAAGGTTGATAAGATCGTGGATCGATGCAGGTTTTCGTGTCAGGATTATCAGGCCAGAACCAGAGATGCAAAATATCATCGAACCCATGGGATTTAAGATATACTTCGAATACAAGAATGGAACTGTCCCAAAAGGCTTACCTGCTGACATATGGAGAATACCATCGGATGAGGAATCAACATAGGGGTTCGACTCCCCTTTCCGATTTCCCCTCGGGGAGAAAAATTACAACTAGGAGGAGGTAATTGACAGAAAAGAAACAAATCATCAGCCGACAGTTCAGCAAATCGAAGATTAACGACTTCAAAAATTGCCCACGGAAATATTATTTCCAGAACAGAACGGGTCTCGGCAGATCGATTAACGAATCAACAAATACCAAGGCGTATCTTGGTAATGTAGTTCATAAACTCATTGAACTATATAACAATCCTTCCATCGACAGAGAATGCATCGATGATCATCTGGTTGGAATGGAAACTAACGATGAGGGTGTTGATTTCTGTCAGAAGAATATTAACACTTTCTTCAAGTTGTTAGAAAAGTATGGTCTTGGTCAGGCGTCTTACTACGAACAACGTGTAGAAGACGACGAGCTTGATTTGTCGGGTTATATTGACGCTATCTACGAAACAGATGAAGGATATTGGGTTATTGATTACAAGACAGGCAAATTCTACAAGAATAAAATGGATGATTATATCTTCGAGATTTACATCTATGCGATTCTTGCAAAGCGCTGTCTCGGCATTACGCCAGCAAAACTGGGAATGTTCTTTACCAATCACCCGAGAAGTTCGTTTGTTATCGACTTTAGTCAATCAAAGTACGACGAGACCTACGAACAGTTACTCGACTATATGATGCAGATGAAAGGTGACAATTTCCCTCGTCAGAGATCAAGACTCTGCGGATATTGTAAGTTCGTCAATCTCTGCGACGCATATACCGATGAAATAATAAAGGATTGAAAGTTGATGTACGATATGCTTTATTCATCATTCCCAAGACAAATAGCATATCCGTACCGCAAGACAGTTGATGAAGATGAATTCTTCAAAATCATCAATCGACTGAATGGTAAGGTAAGGATATTCTCATCGGTCTACAATTTCACCGCAAAACCAGTCTTCGACAAGATTAATCTCGATCTTGACAAGATATTCTTTGATTTTGACGGTGACAATGCCCTGGAGAATACCAAGTTTCTTGCCTTTCACCTGAAAAAGATGGATTTGAAACATCTTATCTTTTTCTCGGGCGGCGGATTTCATGTCTACTTGTTTACGACTGGGTATAACTGTCTGAAGAATAAGAAAGCCTGTCTTACCAACGTCCACAAATACTTTATCACGGAGTATAAAGTTGATGTTGACAAGGCAGTCGTGGGAGATATTGCGAGGGTAGCCACGATACCGAATACATGGAATACGAAAAGACAACGATATTGTATTCCAATAACCATGAACGATTTGTCCATGGGTTATGAACATATCTCCAAACTAGCAAAGAAACAACGGTTCGATTTTGAGCCATGTGGATCAAAATTGTTCGACGTTTCATCATTTGATGGAACGGAGGATTATGGATACGCCGAAGTTACCGTATCTGAAGAAATAAAGGAGCAGATCAATGCCGACGAGATATTGTCAAAACTCCCTCCATGTCTTGCGACCATGCTCGCTAATGCCAATAGCGGAACTCGTGTCGGATGGAGAGGAAGATTTCTCTTACTTGTTTATTTGCGAGATAGAGGAACGCTATACGGGAACGCCTGTGACATTATTAATGCATATCTCAAAAACACCAAAGGAGGAGTTGTTGAGTCCCATCATTGCCTTCGAGATGAGCAGCAAGCCAGACGAATCTACGAGCGCGATGAAAGTATGTTTCCGAGCTGTGAACAACTTAAAAGAGAAGGAATATGCACCACTGGCAGCTTTTGTTCTTTCGCAAAGAAAGGCGATCACGGAAGCCATATCCAAACAATCTACCGTTGATTT
>JAGVVH010000067.1 GCA_019135895.1 Bacteroidota bacterium
CGGCAGTAACCGTGCTGAACTAGAGGCCGTGCTTAGCCATTACCGCACTGCTGACCCCAACCCTTACAAACTTCGGGCTGCGGAATATCTCATAGAGAATCTCCCCGCACACTACTCCTATGCAGGCACTAAGATTTACGACTACTACGGTTATGCTGCCCGTATCCTTGCCGATACTGCACTCACCCCCGAGCAGCAGCGTGACAGTCTGCTTGCCATCACCGACAGCAAGTATTCAGACCTGCCTTTCCATACAATCCCCGATGCAGAGATCATCACTGCCGTGCTGGACGAGACGCCGGTCGGCAGCCGCAACACCGCCGCCCGCTGGTTCGTCATACTCTCCGACCGCGGCATTGAGGAGACATCCGAGTGGGACCTCTCCACCATGATATGCGGAGGATTCTTCCCCTATGAGCGCGGGCCCAAAGTATATCGTAATTACACCCGCGGCAACAACGAGCGCCCGTTCATAATCAGTGACGATGGTGAGATTGAGTGGTGGTGATAATAGTAAAAAAGATTATATAATAGATGATTATGGAGATTAGTAACGGACAAGGAGAAAAAGAAGGAACCTGATAATCGCACCCTAGCAAAGTCGCTCATCATGTTCCTTCTCTCCGAATCCTAAGTGTAACCCTAAAAAACGGATGCTGCAAAGATAGAACAAATCAATGGTAATAATAGCTTGATCCCCGCTATGAAAACCTTAATAGAAATGAATACGTTGAGCTTGCTCCGATTCTTGGGATAAATTAACCTTTTTAAATTAACAGGCATCACTAAAACAGATAGTGTTTGCCAAACAAATGATTAAAAAATGAATAAAAAAGTATTTTTCACTTTGGCTTGTGCAGCCATACTCGCATTAGGATTTGTATGTCAGAAACAATCTAGCTTAAATGTTCTTGTCGATAATAATATTGAAGCATTGACAAACGGAGAAGGTGGCTCATATGTTACATTAGAGACATTACCCGCTCTAACTACAGGCTACACTGAAGTTTGGTATGATTACCATGATCCTAAAGGTTATGTTTTATTTTGGTACGAAACAACTGAGGGTTGTCGGAAAGGTTCTAAAGTTGAAAGTGGTGGTAATGCGATATGGAGATTTTTTTATGAAATGGGAATGGCTGGTGACCCAGATAAATACTTATGCACTTGGGGCGAAGGTAATAAGGAAGATGGTCATTGTTATGAAATAGTTGTTCACGCTAATTAGTAAAACTTTGCGGGATAGGAAGATGTCAAGCATCGTCCTATCCCATATTTATTCTTAATAATATGGTTTGTTTTATAAAACTAATTGGAAAGTGCGTGATTTCTATAGTAATTACGTCACTTATTTCATGCCATGTTGGAAATCCTCTCGAACTTGAAACCAGAGAAGTAGACTATTTAAATAAAACAGGAGATGTTATACATGGTAACATCCTTGACCTCAATGTACCAGGTGGAAAAGCTATAGAAGTCTATGATAATCTATTAATGGTTATAACAAGCGATCCTAATGGTCTTTTACAAATATATGATATTAGGACAAAGCAACCGTTAGCTTCGTTGTGTCAGCAAGGGCGTGCAAGGAATGAATTCTCTGAAAAATTTATTTTTAAAGCGAGTCAGTTGTTTGAACGCAATGGGGACATTATTATTGTAATGCGAGGTGAAGGTGGTTATGTTCTTAAAGAAGTTAATGTGAGTGCCTCCCTTAGAGAAGGTCATACTATAATTGAAGGAGTATATAATAATGTCCCATTTGGTTGTGAGGGTGTGGTAGGATTAGACAATGGAATTAATCGTCTTTTTGTTTTCAATAATCATAATTATAACATTGATATGGAAGACTATAATCCTCCAACATTTAGTATAATAAATGAGGAAGATACAAAAGAAATCAAAGTTTATGGGAGGCTCATAGATTTTGAAAATGATTATTTTACAACGTTCTGGTATTCAGGGGGATTATGTAAACATCCCACTAAAAATATTGTAATACAATGTGTTAGAACAATGGATTACATACATTTCTTTGACTTTGACAACAATAATTTTTATTCTATTCATCAAGTTGGTAGTCCAACATTTGACGATATTAGGGTTCCTGATACTAGCAATAAAGATGGTTCTATTTCATTAAACAAATATTATCATTTTTACGAATCAATAGGTACAAATAACGTGTTTTTTGTTATCTATTTGAATGGAGATTACAGTAAAGATAACTTCAGACAAACTAGAGGAGAGGCAAAAGAATTGCTGGCCTTTGATTGGGAAGGAAACTATGTTGGTGGTGTTAAGTTGGATTATGGAGTTACTGACTTGGCATATGATTCTAAACGCAATATATTATATGGCATTAGATCTGTTGATGAAAAGATAGTTTCCTTTGATATGTCGGACTTTATGAAATCAATCGTTCAATGAGGTCTACGGCATTAATTGTTATAACTACTGCCATCATTTTTTTATTGTTATCTTGTGAGAAAAAGATGACATATGAACAAGCTATAAAAAGAAGTTATGGTAAAGAAGTAAGTTTCTCTTGGAACAAGAAGTATGTACAGGAAGATATAACTGTATTTGAATCAGAAGTGTTACAGACTCCAATAAAAATAGTTTCTTATATAGATAAATCATTATGTGATCCTTGTTTTGCAAAATACTTATATGGAGCTGGTGAATTAATGAAAAAATTTCCAACTGATAGTGTAAAGTTCTTTTGCATTGTTGCTTCACGCACAGAAGAGCGATTAAGGGAATGCACGAAAGGTTTCAATTCAAAATCATGTATAGTAATAGATGATATTGAGGATTCTTTTATTGCTGTAAATTCCTTAGAACGGCATTCTGCGTTTTGTAGAACATTCTTGTTAGATGCCAATAATAGAATAATTCTTACTGGAGATGTGATGCGCCAATCTAATCTTCAAAAGCTCTATATAGAGAGAATAGAAGAATTAATTAAAAATGGTGGTACGCTAAATGTTAAGCATCCAAGAAAAGCTAAACTGAAGAACAAAGAATAATTGTAATAAGAATTGTTTGTTAAGGAAAGCAATCACATTACTCGATGAATACGTTATGTCAGATGGAATGACAATTAAATTATACGTATATGAAATTCCATCCTTTTTTTTAGCGATTTCAGGATTGCTGATTTGGAGTTGTGTTGAGAAAGATCATATTCAGTTGCCCAATAGTATTATCCAAGTAGAACTTGAGGACATAAGGGTAGTGTTACATTTAGTGTGTCTCTAGTCTAAATCCTCTATTAGCCTTGTTGCAAAATTATTCTTTTTTTCCTTTTTCACCTCATCCTTGATTTGTATTTTTAATTCCGATACCTGTACAAGAATCACAGGCTTGGCCTGTAACTTGCTGTCCTTGTACAAGGTAAGAGGAATTAATGACATTTGTCAAGGATGAGTGAAACACGCTTT
>JAGVVH010000542.1 GCA_019135895.1 Bacteroidota bacterium
CTTATTCCTGTAAAAAACTGATTTATTGGATTTTAATCTATTATTCTAAAATTATAGTTTAAAATAACTGACAACTATTGAGTTTGGCATATTAATTGTAATATTTTTGTATTATATTTTTAATTATTATGAACTTAAATAATTTTACCATTAAATCGCAAGAGGTAATTGCAAATGCGCAAATGATTGCGATGAATAGTCAGCAACAGCAAATTGATTCCTTGCATATTTTGAAATCAATACTGGACATCGACCGTAATGTAGTCCCTTTTTTAATTAAAAAACAAGAAGGTGACCCTAAGGTTATTGCTCAGATTGTGGAGAATCAGATTAAATCACTTCCTACAGTTCAGGGGGGAGAGATCTATTTATCCGGTGGAGCTCAATCTGCTATTCAAAAAGCACTTCTTTTTTGCAATGAATTAGGAGATGAGTTTGTCTCTTTGGAACATCTCTTTTTTGGACTTTTTATGGCTAATGACGGAACTTCAAAGATACTGAAAGATGCAGGATTGACGGAAAAAGGACTCCGGGTTGCGATACAGGAGCTTCGCAAAGGAAGTAAAGCAAATAGTTCGGGTAGTGAAGACACCTATAATGCTCTGAATAAATATGCCCGAAATCTTAATGATGAAGCCATTAAGGGAAAACTTGACCCTGTCATCGGCCGTGATGAAGAAATTCGTCGGGTGTTGCAGATTCTTTCCCGCCGTACTAAAAATAATCCTATTCTAATTGGAGAAGCCGGAGTGGGCAAAACTGCCATTGCAGAGGGACTTGCAGAGAGAATTGTGGGTGGGGATATTCCTGAAAATTTAAAAACAAAGCAATTGTACTCTTTAGATATGGGTGCGCTGATCGCCGGAGCCAAGTATAAAGGAGAATTTGAAGAAAGATTGAAGAGTGTTATCAATGAAGTAGTGGAGTCGAACGGGGAAATAATACTTTTTATTGATGAAATTCATACTTTAGTGGTGGGTGCCGGAGCTTCAGGGGAAGGCGCCATGGATGCCGCCAATATTCTGAAACCTGCTCTGGCGCGTGGAGAATTGCGTTCAATCGGAGCCACTACCCTGAATGAATATCAGAAGTTTTTTGAAAAGGATAAAGCACTGGAACGCCGTTTTCAACCGGTTAAAATTGATGAACCTGATAAATATGATGCTATTTCTATCCTCAGGGGCCTAAAAGAAAGGTATGAAAATCACCACCAGGTGAGAATTCTGGACGAAGCCATTATTGCGGCAGTTGAACTCTCCCAGAGATATATTTCTGACCGTTATCTGCCGGATAAGGCAATCGACTTAATTGATGAAGCTGCTTCCAAACTAAAATTGGAAATCAACTCAGTACCAGAGGAATTGGATGAAATTGAACATAAAATTCGTCAACTTGAAATTGAAAGGGAAGCCTTAAAAAGAGAAAATTCTAAAGATAAAGTTGAGGGTTTGAATAAAACTCTTGCCGAATTACAGGAGCAACGCAATCAGATTGCTTCGAAATGGCATGCCGAGAAAGAAGTTGCCGATAAAATTCAGTCGTATAAAAAACAAATTGAAGACTATAAACTGGAAGCTACCAATGAAGAAAGACAGGGCAATTATGGAAGAGTGGCCGAATTACGCTATGGCTTGATCAAGAATGCAGAAAATGAAATTGAAAGACTGGAGAAGGAATTGGTCGGCATTCAGTCTGACCATGCCCTCATTGACGAGGAAGTGGGCGCCGACGATATTGCAGAAGTGGTGGCACGATGGACGGGCATCCCTGTCAGCAAAATGATGCAGAGTGAAAAGACTAAGTTGTTACACCTTGAAACGGAACTGCATAAAAGAGTAGTCGGTCAGGATGAAGCTATTACGGCTATTGCCGATGCTATAAGAAGAAGCAGAGCAGGACTTCAGGATATCCGTCGTCCTATCGGCTCTTTTATTTTTATGGGGACCACCGGCGTCGGAAAAACAGAACTTGCCAAAGCACTGGCAGAATATCTTTTCAACACCGAAGATTCTATAATCCGATTTGATATGAGTGAATTTCAGGAATCTCATTCCGTTTCCCGTCTGATAGGCTCTCCTCCCGGATATGTGGGATATGATGAAGGGGGACAGTTGACTGAAAAAGTTCGAAGAAAGCCCTATTCTGTCATCTTATTTGATGAAATTGAAAAAGCACACCCCGACATATTTAATATTTTGCTTCAAGTGCTTGACGATGGTCGATTAACGGATAATAAAGGACGTACTGCCGATTTTAAAAATACCATCATCATCATGACTTCTAATATGGGATCTACCATTATCCAGGATAACTATGCAGACAGGGATAATTATTCCGACGAAGAAGTTTTTGAAAGGACCAAAGCAGAAGTTACGGAGCTCCTTAAAAAAACGCTGAGACCGGAATTTATCAACCGTATAGATGAGATTGTGATGTTCCAACCTTTATCAAAACGTGAAATAAAGGATATTATAAAATTACAAATCAGTCATTTAAATGAAATGTTAGCTCAACAGAATATTAAAGTTGAGTTTACTAAATATGCGTTGGATTTATTGGCTGAACTGGGCTATGAACCACTCTACGGAGCCAGACCATTGAAACGGGTTATCCAAAAGAAAATATTAAATGAAATTTCAAAAATTATTCTTGAGGATAGTATGAATAAGGATCGGACTATTATGGTCGATACCCTGGAAGAAAATAAATTTGCATTCTTTAATAAGTAATCACATATTTATTTTGCATTTCAGACCTGTTTTTATCCAGATTCCGGGCTGTTCAAGATCTCCAAGGTCATAGTACTTGCTATTGAGAACATTCGAAGCCTCAACATAGAAATTAAATACCCGGTAAGTGTAATCTATTCTGATATCAAGCAGCCAATAGGAAGGATAGGATTGATATTCCCCGGATGAGTTGAGTTTGTATGAAATATATTCTCCTTTGCGATCCTGATAAGAAAGAGAGTAATCGACATTCAGACCTTTGAAAATTCGATGGCTCAACAAAAATGACAATTTATGCCTTAAATGATCCAATAAATATCTGGATTGAAAACCACTGCTGTTTTTATCGGAATATAGATAGCTGTATTCAATTCCGATTAATGTAATAAAAAACTTGTCAGTAAGCAAATTGGATGGAAGGAATTTAACTGATGCTTCAAATCCTAAAAAGTTTACTGAGGTGAAGTTTACAGTGTGCCAGAGTGATTCCTCATCAAGTTTTATATAGTCAATCATATCTTTCCCTCTGCGGTGAAACAGGGCAATATCAGAAATTAAAAATGAAGCGCTCCTACCCTTGCGGATCAGGTTAAAACGGCTCCCCAATTCAAAGGTGTAGGCTTTTTCGGGAAGCAGATTTTCATTTCCTAGAATATCTCCGGTTTTGTAATAAAGATTGGTAAAAGTGGGCATTCTCAAAGAGCTTGCAGCCGTGATAAATATTTTTTCACGTAAAATGAGTTTATCTCCAATACCCGGTTTTATATTATAGGACAAATAGCCTGCCGGTAAAACATAAATTTTCTTTCTGTAATCACTGAAATTCTGCATTAAAAGAGTAAAATCAACATTCAACCCCATATTTTCATAATGTTGCGAAACTGATAATCCGGTAATGTTTCTGGTACGCTTTCGGGTATAGTCAACCCCGGAAACATTGGTCGGAACAGGCTCCTCAAGCAGATGGCCGAGCGAAGTGCTGAGAATATCTTCTAATCTAAAATCCAGCCCTATAGAAGTTTTTCCAATCAAACTCCGGAAAGCAGTCACCATATTTCCACCCAAAACCTGATTGAGGTGATAGTTGTTTTTGAAGGGAGATTGCCCTTTTACCAGCTCAAAGCAATCTCTGTTTCTACGATAGTAAACAGCCGGAATCCAATCAATTTTTCCTGTGTGAACCCACCTTACACTTGCTAAAAATGTAGCAGTACTTTCATATTGATCAGGATATTTAAGGGAATAAAATCCATTAGCCCCATATTTTTTGTCACTATAGCCGACCTGCATTTGCAGTTCCCCACTTTTAAATCTTCCGGTTCCATAATAAAAAGCATTCACTATGTCAAAGTCTGTGTTGGGTCTGTATCCGCCACAGGTGTTATAATCCAACGAGAGCAAATGAGTAAATTTTCCGGTATGCAGATTCACATTCACTGCTGTTTTGAGCAGTCTGTACATCCCTCCGGTAAGACTAAAGCCAATATTGTCATTGCTATCCGGACGGGTAATGATATTAATCAATCCCGAAAAAGGGGCTGACCCGCAAAGAAAAGCTGTACTATTTTTGTATAATAGTCTGGTCAAAATTACCTCCCCGATAACTTATATCTGCCTGAGTTCCTAAGGGTCCTCTTTGTCGAATGTCTAACCCGTGCAGATGCTCTAACAATTCGTTGAGTGTCTGCACGGGCGTTCGCTCAATCTCACTGCCTGTTAAGGTGGTCTGTAATAACGCTGTCTCGAGTGATGTACTCCCTGTGATCTCATCTGCCGTGACATCAACCGCTTCTAAAAGAGTTCTGGAGGTATCCGGCTTATTCTGTGAGAAACCTGAAACGGGCTTCAAAATAAAGGAGCAACCCAAAGCAATGAAACAAATTGTAATGAGTTTATGGAGTGAATTAAAAATAGCATAACGTTTCCTTGTCCACCTTTTAAAGAAGCATACTTGCTGTCCGGCTTTACATTCGTTCATTGATTCAATATTTTAGGCTCTATTATTTGATAAATGAGTTGCATTTTTTGAGATGGCAAAAGTAATATTATTTATGAAAAGAAATTAGGGAGCTTTTATGCGAAAAATGACTATTTTTGCATAAAATTATTGAGCATGATGATTTCTAAGGCTTGGACTCTTTTTCTTGATCGTGATGGAATTATCAATAATCAATTAGAAGGTGGTTATATTTATAAAATTGAAGATTTTATTTTAAAAGACTATTTTATTGAAGGTCTGAGATTATTACGTCCTCATTTTGGCAGAGTTATCATTGTTACAAATCAACAATGTGTTGGAAAAGGAATTTGTACCTCTTCTGAAGTTGACACTATTCACGCTCATTTAAAGAAGCTGTTGGTGGAAAATGGCATTTCTATTGACGGTATTTATTATTGCCCTCATCTTGCTACTGATAACTGCAACTGCCGTAAGCCTAATACAGGAATGGCCGAAATGGCAAAGCATGATTTTCCGGAAATTGATTTTGAAAAGTCAATT
>JAGVVH010000255.1 GCA_019135895.1 Bacteroidota bacterium
TTCTCCTCAAGGAGGAGAAATTACTTTAGCTAATGGAAAAAAAGTATTGAATTTCTGTGCTAATAATTATCTTGGGTTGGCAAATAATCCTCAGTTGATTGCTGCTGCTAAGGAGGCGTTGGATACTCATGGCTATGGCATGGCTTCAGTACGCTTTATATGTGGTTGCTCAGACTTGCATAAAGAATTGGAAAAAAAGATTGCCGAATTTTTTGGAACTGAAGATACCATTTTATATGCTGCTTGCTTTGATGCCAATGGTGGAGTCTTTGAACCATTGCTTAATGAAAATGATGCTATTATTTCTGATGCATTAAACCACGCCTCAATTATTGACGGAGTCCGCCTTTGTAAAGCTGTTCGCTATCGCTATGCAAATGCCGATATGGCTGACCTTGAAACCCAATTGAAAGCTGCTCAGGCACAACGTTTTCGTCTGATTGTTACCGATGGCGTTTTTTCAATGGATGGAAATGTGGCTCCTTTGGATAAAATTTTGGAGTTGGCTAATCGATATGATGCAATGGTGATGGTCGATGAATCTCATTCTGCCGGAGTGGTAGGCAATACCGGTCGCGGTGTTACCGAAAAATTTAATGTGAAAGGTAAAGTTGAAATTATTACCGGAACACTTGGAAAAGCTTTCGGAGGTGCAATCGGTGGCTTTACTACCGGTAAAAAAGAAATTATTGATATGCTGCGCCAACGCTCCCGCCCTTATTTGTTCTCTAATTCTATTCCCCCAATGGTTGCCGCTGCAGGTATTAAAATGGTGGAACTGATGTCGAAAACTAATGAATTACAGGATAAACTCCATGCCAATATTGATTATTTTGTAGATAAAATGAAAAAGGTCGGCTTTGATATTAAACCTACTCAATCTGCTATCTGCGCCGTGATGTTATATGATGCTAAACTGTCTCAAGTGATGGCTGCAAAATTGCAGGACGAGGGAATCTTTGTCACCGGTTTCTATTATCCCGTAGTTCCTAAAGATTTGGCTCGTATTCGTGTGCAAATTTCTGCTGCCCACGATACTAAACAATTGGATCTTTGTATTGATGCTTTTACTAAAGTTGGAAAAGAATTGGGCGTGATTAAATAGGGCTCTTTTCTTAATTAACTTCAAATATTTCCCTGATTTTTAACTATCAGGGAATTTTTTTTATTTTCTCTTTTGCAAACCTTTTATTTAAATAAATTATTTTTATTACTCGTTGATGAATATAAATTTTATACATTTGCAAAACTAATATTGAGAAATACAAATGCTATAAATCGTTATAAACCAGCGATATGATTTTTTGCAACTTTTACAGTTTGATAAGTTAATAGAAAAATTTTTATTTTATTATAATTACTATAAATTAAATTATGGCAACAAAAAAACAAATCTTAGAAAGAGAGAGTGTAGTGGTTAAGTTCGCAGGTGATTCCGGAGACGGAATGCAGCTTTCCGGCACATTATTTTCTGATGCTGCAGCTCTAGCAGGTAATGATATTGCGACATTTCCTGACTACCCTGCAGAAATTCGTGCTCCTCACAACACGGTGGCCGGTGTCTCAGGTTATCAGGTTCATATCGGCAAAGAAACTCGTATTATCGGTGACAAGTGTGATGTATTAGTAGTAATGAATCCAGCCGCCCTTAAAGCAAATTTAAAATGGGTGAAATTGGGTGGAATGATTATTACCGACGTTGATACTTTTGACGAAGGGGGCCTCTCTAAAGCCGGTTATACTTCTAATCCTTTGGAAGACGGTTCTTTGAGCTCATATTCAGTAATTAGCCCTAATATTACTACTATGGCTAAAGAAACTGCAATGTCTCTCGGCCTTGACCCTAAAAGCGCTGCCAGAACAAAAAATATGTTCTGCCTTGGAATGGTTTATTATATTTTTAATTTTGATCTTACAACTCCTTTTAAATTAATTGATAAGAGATTCCCTAAAAAAACTGAGATTGCTGACGTTAATAAGAAAATTTTGGAAAAAGGGTATAACTTTGCCGATACTTTGGAGGTTGTTGAATCCACTTATCAAATTTCTACTATTGAATTGCCGAAAGGGAAATATAGAAATATTACAGGCAATCTGGCAACAGCATGGGGTTTGTTAGCAGCTTCAGAGCGTTCCGGAAGAAAACTCTTTTTGGGTTCTTATCCTATTACGCCGGCAACTGATATTTTGATGGAGTTAGCAAAACATAAGTCATTAGAAGCTAAGGTATTTCAAGCTGAAGATGAAATTGCCGGTATTTGTTCTTCTATTGGAGCCTCTTTTGCCGGAGCGTTGGCTTGTACTTCTACTTCAGGCCCGGGTCTTTCACTGAAAGCTGAAGCTCTTGGATTAGCCGTGATGACTGAATTGCCATTAGTTGTTATTGATGTGCAACGTGGCGGGCCCTCTACAGGTCTCCCAACAAAATCAGAGCAATCTGACCTGAATATTGCGCTCTATGGACGAAATGGGGAAGCCCCCTGTATCGTGATTGCCGCAGCTTCTCCCGGAGATTGTTTCTATCAGGCTTATAATGCTGCTAAATTATCTTTGGAAAGTATGACCCCTTGTATTCTTTTGACTGATGGCTATATCGGCCAGGGTAGTGAACTATTCCGCATTCCTAAGGTGGCAGATCTTCCTCCTATTAACCCTCCGATTGCAAAGCCTAATGACCCTGATTATAAACCTTATCGTAGAGACCCCGAGACATTGGTTCGTCAATGGGCTATTCCGGGAACCGAAGGATTAAGACACAGAATTGGCGGGCTTGAGAAATCCGATATTTTTGGAAATGTATCTACCGAACCGCTTAATCATGAAAAAATGGTGGATTATAGAAATGAAAAAGTGCATAGATTGGCCTCAAGAGTTCCTAAACAAGAAGTTTTTGGAGAAGAAGAAGGTGAATTATTGGTTGTGAGCTGGGGCGGTACTAAAGGACAAGTGCAAACTGCTGTTAAAGAAATCAGAGCTTCCGGAAAAAAAGTTAGTCATGCCCATTTTTCCAATATTATGCCTCTTCCAATCAATACTGATGCAGTATTAGGAAATTTTAAAAGAATCTTAGTTTGTGAATTGAATTCAGGTCAGTTTGCTAATTATCTGCGGATGACTCATCCTCAATATCAATATTTGCAGTATAATAAAGTTCAAGGACTTCCTTTTACTGTGGAAGAATTAGTTAATGTAATTAATAATAATTTATAATAAGGAGAAAGAAATCATGATTGAAAGAACAACAGAAAATCTGACAAAAGAAGATTTCGCGAGTGACCAAATGGTTAAGTGGTGCCCCGGTTGTGGCGACCATGCAATCCTTGCTGCTATTGAGAATGTGTTTCCTCAAATTAAATATAAAAAAGAGAAATTTTGTGTGGTTTCCGGTATCGGATGCTCCTCACGTTTCCCTTATTATATGAATACATACGGTATTCATGG
>JAGVVH010000059.1 GCA_019135895.1 Bacteroidota bacterium
TTTGCCCTCAATAATGCTATCCGATTGTGAATGAATCATCGTCCAGGATGATTTGCTGCATCCGTTTTTTTGATGGCTTGTTCAACGGCCTCCATAACCTCATCTGCCGTAATGCTCAATATACAAGGCATTGCCTTTCCCTTGTCCTGAGGTTGGGTGCATTTCCAATTGCAGTTAAAGCAATCCATGCGCTGGTATACCAGAATCGGCGCTATGTTATCGCCAGTTTCCACTTCATAAGGTATGAACCTCTCGAAATGTCCTCCTCCCAGAATGCAAACAGCCGGTGTTCTCACGGCTGCCGCAATATGCACAAAAGATGATTCATTACTTATTAAAATCTCAGCATGACGAATAACCTCAACCAACTCAGGCAAAGTTGTAAGACCGGCTAAATTGACTGACGCAACGTTGGCCTTTACAATCAAGTCATTGCATAAATCAGATTCTTCACGTGTCCCGCAAACAACAGGCGTGAATCGGGTAAGGTTCGCAACTCTTTTTAAAATCTCTGAAAAGCGTTCAGTAGGCCATCGTCTGCCAGCTTGTGAAGCACCCGGGGCAATAACAAAGTATGGGCCATTCATTTTTAATTGTGGGGGTAAGTCAAATAATTTAGGTATCTCTGGAAGATGAGGAGAAAAATTCCGAAAACCTAAGCCACGTATGAATTCGGCATTGCGTTGGAGCTCCATTAGCGGCTCTGTTGTTGCGGGTATCAGCTGTGAATGCCATTTGTCTGAGATCTTTTTTTGCCAGAAGGTCATATTATTCAGGTCGCCGGCGAAACCAATTTTGTATAATGCTCCTGTGGCGCGGATCAAACTGTCGCCTCGGAGATATTCTCGTGAGAATACGGGCTGGATTGCCGTTTCAAATCCGAGAGATCTAATTTGTTTTAATGTTTTAAAGCGATATGCAAGATTCCTTGTTAATTTTTTTCGACTTACAGGAATCACTTCATCCCAATAGGGCAATAAAGCGGCGAGATTCGACCATGTTTGATTGGCAATCAGAGTTATTTTAGTATTTGGATATAAATTTCTGAATTCTTTTGCCGCGTCAAGCCAGAGAATAAAGTCGCCTATGGAATCCATGCGAATAATGGCGACACCTCTTGGATGTGCTGATGTTTTCACAAATGCGAGGATACATGTATCATAAATAAATATGATAATAGTTGCAAAAAATATAAATACTATTTTTAACACTACATCTAATCCTTTATAAGGTTTTTTCCTTTATTACTTTGTCACAACTGAAAAGAGCACAGGATTTAAAATTCTTGGGTTTAAATTACCATTGATTGTTCGAGTAATTTTTATATATTGCCAAAATATGTTTCGCAGTCTGGTCCTAATACATGCCCTTACACTTTTTGATGTTATACTCTCGAAGCCATAAAATTGAAATTTGTCAAAACCTGCCACCAATAGGACCTGCCTCATACTATGTTCTGTAAAGCCAACCTCATGAGTGAAGTCGTTGTAACGGTGTAATTGTCCGTCAGGGGATTGCAAATTGGGCACCTGAATGATTAACTTTCCGCCATTGATTAGAGATTTCCTAAGGAATTTTAAAAAATATATAGTATCTTCCTTCCTAATATGCTCCAGGACATCCAACAAGGTTATCAATTCAAAATTTTCTGATCTTTCACCTAACCAAGACGCCGTGTCTTCGACAAGAGTGCATCTTAAACCGATCGACTTACAGTAGTTGACTGTACTTACAGAAATATCAATTCCTTCATAATTTCTGTAACCCCAATTTTTCATACACGTCAACATTTCTCCCCTGCCTATACCAATATCCAAGATTGCTGCATCCAGGCAGTGGGGGAAGTGTTGTTTATAATTGATCTCAAATTGTTTAAATTTAAACTCAGCTTGTTGATATCCATCAAAAGCATTATCTATATAACTATCAAAAATTTCTCTCATAGTACGTTCATCCTCTGAATCGCATAGGTGAGTTAAACTGTATAAAACAAACTAAGGTAATCATTGTTTCTGTGAAGAGAACTGTAATGCTAGCTCCTATTTCTTGAAATAGAGGAATCATAATCAAAGCAATCATAATATGAAATATCGATATAACAACAGTAAATCTCATAACTATTTTTTGTTGCGCAGCTGCGTAAAATCCAAGCACAACGTAAGTGGTGCTTAATCCTATCATAAACACCGTAAATGATAGCAGTTGCATAATTATAATTGAATTATGATATTGATTGCCTAAAATGATATCTACAAGAGGCTTTGAGAAAGTGAATATTAACAGAGATAAAAATCCCGTAATAACACCTGTGTATAAAACCATCTTTTTTAGAAATATTGACCAGTTCTCTTTAGATATGCTGAATTGCTTTGAAATATATGGATATATTGTTTGGAATACAGGTGTCATTAATCCTTTGAATGCTTGAATTATTTTCTCCGCTCCTGCGTAATATCCAACTATCGTGTCGCTAGTAAAAAATCCTAAAATAAATGTTGTGGAAGTGGTGTAAAAACTTATCGCAACATTTGTCGTAAATACTTGATTCGCGTCTTTTAAATAATATAATAAGGTTTCCTTTTTTTGCCAACTAAAACTGATTCCGAAGTTTCTTTTCACGATTTTAAATGACCAATACCCGGCTAAGAGCATGCCGAGAGAATTCAGGATCGGCACCATAAAATAATCGCTTTGCTTACGGACAAAGATGAAAATAGCAATCGTAAAAACCAAACGGGAAAAAATATTGAGATAAGTGATATATTTCATGCGTTCCATTCCCTGGAAGAACCATACGGGAAAGAGCATTTGCCCCAAAACACTACCAAAAGTGAAAAAATAAATCTCCCAATGCTTCGAAAATTTATCAAAGCTGAATACAAGCAGAGATAGAAGTAAAAAGCTCAGGAGCATTAAGACAAGCTTGATTGTTATTACCGAACTGAAAATTTCGGAAACTTTTTCCTTATGTGTTCGTTGGATGGATATCTTTCGTGTTGCTGCTATATTGAATCCATAGTCTGTGATGATATTAAAATAGGCTATTGTGGCTGACGCAAAAGCCAATAAGCCAAAATACTCAACACCTAATACACGTACAAGATAAGGAAACGTAATAAGCGGCAGGAGATAATTCGCTCCCTGCAAAATCGACAATGACATGAAGTTTGAAAGAAGCCTCTTTTTATCCTCCGTGTTGGCAAACGATTTGATCCTATCCAGCATCAAGAATTTCCTAAATAGTCTTATAATGCAAATATATATGGTTATTTTAAACTTTCGTTTGCCGCTCCCACACCAGAAAATGGGGCCTTTTTTCCAGCGCTGGCGTAAACGCTGCGAATTCCTCTTTTGTCAAAACCAGCGGGCGAATTTTACGCTTGATGTAGCGTTCTGTTTTTCTGCTCAAATCGTTGAGGTGATATTGATCGATATTTCCC
>JAGVVH010000248.1 GCA_019135895.1 Bacteroidota bacterium
CTTGGCTTTTGTGAGTATGATGAGTTGGATTCTACTACAAATTGGGACTATTTTATCTCTTTTGCCAATAATAAAACCCCCGCTCAATTAAAAGATAAAAGTTGGCTTAAAAAAGGTCTCTTTAAAACATATAAAATTGAGGGAAAACCTATTGTTGCCTTTATCAAAAATCCTCGCGATACTTTTCTTTCTGTTGCTTCTGAATAATATTGTGCTTCAATTTGTTGCTTTATATTTCTAAAAAATAGATTTATAACTGAATAATATCTTTTTATTTGGCAGAAGCTCTAATTTTCTCATTAAATTAGAATTGTGCTTCTATTTTAAATTCCATAAAAAAAAGAAATAACAATTGTTATTTCTTTTTTGGCAGGGGAAGAGAGATTCGAACTCCCATCAATGGTTTTGGAGACCACGATTCTACCCTTAAACTATTCCCCTTTAAACAAAAGGGATGTAAAACACATCCCTTTTGAAATTTCTAAGTTAATGCTTAGTCTAAAATCTGAGTAACCTGACCTGCACCAACGGTTCTGCCACCTTCACGGATGGCGAAACGGAGGTTAAGGTTGATTGCAATCTCAGATAATAATTGAACGGTAATAGTTAAGTTGTCACCCGGCATAACCATGTCAACACCTTCAGGAAGAACAATCTCACCTGTTACGTCAGTTGTACGGAAGTAGAACTGAGGACGGTATTTGTTATGGAATGGAGTATGACGACCACCTTCTTCTTTTTTCAAAATATAGACTTCAGCTTTGAATTCTTTGTGAGGTTTGATAGAACCCGGTTTTGCAATAACCATACCACGACGGATTTCATCTTTGTCAATACCACGAAGTAAAAGACCAACATTATCACCGGCTTCACCTCTGTCCAAAATTTTACGGAACATTTCAACACCGGTAACTACTGATTTTAATTTTTCAGCACCCATCCCAATAATGTCAACCGGATCACTACTGTTAATAACACCGGTTTCAATTCTTCCGGTAGCAACAGTACCACGGCCTGTGATGGAGAAAACGTCTTCAACAGGCATTAAAAATTCCTTATCTTTATCACGTGTTGGAAGAGGAATCCATGTGTCAACAGCATCCATCAATTCCATAACGCCTTCTTCCCATTTAGGTTCTCCATTCAAACATCCTAGAGCAGAACCTCTGATAACAGGAGTGTTATCACCGTCATATTTGTAGAAGTTTAACAAATCACGAATTTCCATTTCAACAAGGTCTAATAATTCAGGGTCATCAACCATGTCAACTTTATTCATGAAAACAACCAATTTTGGAACACCTACCTGATAAGCCAAAAGGATATGTTCTCTTGTCTGAGGCATAGGACCATCAGTAGCAGCCACAACCAAAATAGCACCATCCATTTGGGCAGCACCTGTAACCATGTTTTTGATATAGTCGGCGTGTCCCGGACAGTCAACGTGTGCATAGTGACGTTCTGCAGTCTGATATTCAATGTGAGAAGTATTAATGGTAATACCACGTTCTTTTTCTTCAGGAGCATTATCAATAGAGTCAAAACTTCTTACTTCTGATAAACCTCTTTTTGCCAATATTGTGGTAATAGCGGCGGTTAAGGTAGTTTTACCATGGTCGATGTGACCAATTGTACCAACATTTACGTGTGGTTTCGAACGATCAAATTTTTCTTTTGCCATTTTCTTATTTAATTAAGGTTAAAAATAATATTTGCTTATATTTATTATTGAATGTATTAGCGGTTTGAGCCATTGACGAGAGTTGAACTCGTGACCCCTTCCTTACCAAGGAAGTGCTCTACCACTGAGCTACAACGGCTTTTTTTTCAAAACAAAGAACGTGCCAAAAGCATTACTTTTTGGGTTGGCAAAAATACACTATTTTTTTTAAACTGCAAAACCTTTCCTTTTTTTTTTGAATTTTCACCCAATAGATTGAGGATGTGATATATGAGTTGACGTTTTAAAACATTTTTTTCAAACTTTCTTTCCAATCCGGAATCTCAATTTCTAACTCATTTTTTATTTTTGAAAGATTAAAAACTGAATATTGCGGTCTTGTCGTTTTACTCGGGTATAATTCGGCTGGAATCGGATTTATTTTACAGTCGGATTTTGATAGCTTTACTATTTCAACGGCAAAATCATACCACGAAATGACTCCTTCATTGGCATAATGATAGATATTGCACCCTTTCAAATCATTTTTTTTCTCAATGAATTTCAAAATAAGAGCTGCCAAATCTCCCGCATAAGTGGGAGCTCCTATTTGGTTGTTTACTACATTGAGCTCTTTTTTCTCTTTGATCAGCTTTATGATGGTCTTTACAAAGTTATGCCCAAATTCTGAGTACAACCAGGAAGTACGTATGATTGCCGAGCGACAACCTGAGTTAATAATGGCAATTTCTCCTGCAAGTTTTGACTTGCCATACACAGAAAGAGGATTGGGAGTGTCAGTGGTTTTATAAGGACTTACCGATCTTCCGTCAAATACATAGTCTGTTGAAATATGAATCAATAGTAAATCAAACTCGTGGGCAATCTCAGCAAGATTGGAAGCCCCTTTCTCGTTTATCAAATAGGCAAGGACAGCCTCTGTCTCCGCTTTGTCAACAGCAGTGTAAGCTGCTGCATTTACTACTATATTAATATTGTATTCGTTGACAAAAGCTCTGATTTGGGTTTTATCGGTTATATCTAAGGTGTCAACATCACTAAAAATAAAGTTGTAGTTCGGATATTTTTGCAGAGTTATTACTTTTTGCAATTCTTGGCCTAATTGTCCATTTCCGCCTGTCACTAGTATATTTTGTGTCATATTAGGTATAATTTATTTTCAAATTGATATTATTAGTTTATAAAGATATTCATGCTCGATTGTTATTTCATATTTTTGACTAAAATTACCGCTCACAAAAATAGATTAAATTTCTGTTGGAAAAGTAAATAATATTTGTTATGGAAAAAATTACACAATTTTTACAATTTAATCTATAATTTATATCTTTTTTTATCTCAGATTAGAGTCTCAATATTAACTCATAAATGTTTGAATAATAGTTATATGATAATTGTTTTTGCAAATATTTCAGAATTAAGTTTTCTATTCAAAAAAAAAATTCATAAAAAAATAAATTTTTCGCATTATCTATTAAAAATATTGTATTTTTGCAAACTTGAAGAGTTGTTGAATGAAACAAAATGTAACTATTAAAGCATTTTATCGTATGAATCAAACGTATGTTGAAGATATTAATAAAACAAATTAAAATAAAAAAAGTATGAAAAAATCAGTATCCCTTTGCTTATTAAGCATTTTAGTGGCAATGTTTATTGCTTTCGGGGCTTTTTTAAACCCCGTGCAAGCTCAGGATCCAACCCCTCAAACACCGTGTTGTCTCTGGCTTGAAAATACTGACCCTCCAACACCCTA